>NZ_JAMPKB010000141.1:0-6918 GCF_039961925.1 Trichocoleus sp. DQ-U1
ATCATTGGGATAGGGAATTTCGTTTGTTAGCCCCGGTAACGTTCTTCAACATCGTAACAAATGACAATACCGACATATCTTACGGCTCGATCCAAAATGACTTGCCATCACCAGACCTAGATCCCTCATATGCTGAAGAATCTAATTCCTCCTCCAATCCGGAATAGCTACATTTCCCGCCGTGCGATCGTATTCAGGGCAGGGATTCAGGAATCCTTTTCAATAAAACTAGAACCCTCTATTGGAGTACACTATCCAAAATTGTGCCCCAATAGCGTTGAACGTGATAGTGATCGCGTAATACTTGTTCTTCTGCAAGCATAAGAAATGATTACTCCTACAATCTATGTAAAAACTCACTCAGCCTCACCGATGAGGGTAAAAGCCGCCCACTGTTTAGGATTGGGATATTGTTTCATTGCTGTCAGCATCGCTTGACGTAAGGCAACCGCTTTGTCAGGATTTTGTTGTAAATTGCGATAAAACTCGGTCATTAAAAAGGCAGTAGAATCATCATTAACTGCCCACAGCGATACCAGAACGCTCGGAACGCCAGCAGAAATTAAAGAGCGAGATAAGCCAACTACACCATCACCTGTAATGTCTCCGCGTCCCGTATCGCAAGCGCTGAGAACTACTAAATCAGCTTGTAATTTCATGTCAAAGATTTCCCCGGCGGTGAGTAAACCATCGATTGCATCATCAGCTTTACCGTTTGGTGCAAGCGCGATCGCTCCCGGGACACCGAATCCTTTAAAATCATAAAGTAAGCCGTGGGTAGCCAGATGAATGATGCGTGCTTTCTGCATGAGTTGCATCACCGTAGTTTTGGTTGCTTTGCTACCTGTCAGTGCTTCGGTGTTAAAGAATTTAGCAATTTGAATCGCTTCTTTTTCTGCGCCAGGGAGAGGGTCTAACTTTGCAGCTAATTCCCCAATTTGAATTTTGGGCATGGTAGGATTGCCAACAACCAGCACATCCTTGGCTGCTCTTTGACCGTTATGCTTCTGCTTGCGAGTTAAGTTTAAAACTTGGATTGCAGGAGTAGTGAGGATGGTATGTTTTTCAATCAAGTATTTGCCTTGCTCGTCTTGCAGTGCGGGGAATGGGACGACAAACAGCGATTCTTGCGGGATGAAAATGACACGCGCATTAGGGTCTGTTGGCAGTAAATCAGCAATAGGTGCGATGAGTATTTTATGGAGTTGCTGTAATTTCTCGGTTGAGCTTTGGGGTTGGGGATTAGCAACAGTTACTTCAAAGATACTGCGACTTCTCACACCGATATCATCACGACTAGTGCTAACGAGGTCTTGTAGGGAGGTGTTTAATGATTTTTTCAGGTCTACTTGCTTAAAGGTAATTTCACCTGTGGGTTTAATGACCCAAACATAGAGCTTTGATTGCTGCCCTTCTTGTTTTCTTTGAATTTGGTCAGGTTCATCAATGATTGAATATTGAACAAGGGTAGCGTTTTGCTGGGAAGCAATTTGCTTAATTTCTTGAAGGGTTGGGAGTTTAAGATTAGGTTGATTGTTGGGGTTTTGTGATAGTTTGGAGTCTAATAAATCCACCAAAGCACGACCGCGACTGCGTTCGGCAATTAAGAGTGCGTCTTCAAATTTATTTTGTGCAACAAAGGCTTGTTGGAGCAAGCGGTAGGTATGAGATTGCTCTTCAAAAATGGAGATTTTTTGGTCATCTTTTAATTCTCGCGGTCGGAGAGATTCCGAAACCTCAATTGCTGCCAGTAAGATGGTTTCGGCTTGGGAATATTTACCTTGAGTATTGTGAACTAACCCAATATTGTTGAGCGTCGTACCCTCCCCTACCTTGTCACCAATTTCTTTAACAATGGCTAAGGCTTGTTGATAAGACTCTAAAGCTTTAGGGTACTGTCCTAGGCTGCGGTGAACTTCCCCAATATTGTTGAGCATCCCACCTTCTCCTGCCTTGTCACCAATTTCTTTGACAATGGCTAAGGCTTGTTGATAAGACTCCAAAGCTTTAGGGTACTGTCCTAGGCTGTGATAGACTGACGCAATATTGTTGAGCGTTGTACCTTTTCCTGCCCTGTTGCCAATTTCTTTGCGAATAGCTAAGGATTGTTGATAAGACTCCAAAGCTTCAGGGTACTGTCCTAGGTTGTAGTGAACTGACGCAATATTGTTGAGCGTCGTACCTTCTCCTTCTTTGTCACCAATTTCCTTGCGAATAGCTAAGGATTGTTGATAATACTCCAAAGCCTTAGGATACTGTCCTAAACTGCGGTGAACTAATCCAATATTGTTGAGCGTCGCACCTTCCCCTACCTTATCACCAATTTCTTTGGCAATAGCTAAAGCTTGTTGATAAGACTCTAAGGCTTTGGGGTACTGTCCTAGGCTGCGGTGAACGGCTCCGATATTGTTGCTCATCGTACCTTCTCCCCTCTTGTCACCAATTTCTTGGTAAAAAACTAAGGATTGTTGATAAGACTCCAAGGCTTTGGGGTACTGTCCTAGGTTGTGGTGAACTAACCCAATATGATTGAGCGTTGCACCTTGTCCTGCCTTGTTGCCAATTGCTTGGTGAAGGGCTAAGCCTTGTTGATAATATTCCAAGGCTTTGGGGTACTGTTCTAGGTTGTGGTGAACTAACCCAATATTGTTGAGCGTCGTACCTTCTCCCTTCTTGTCACCAATTTCTTTGACAATGGCTAAGGCTTGTTGATAATACTCCAAAGCCTTAGGGTACTGTCCTAGGCTACGGTGAACTTCCCCAATATTGTTGAGCGTTGCACCTTCTGCTTGGCGCTCTCCAATTTCTCTAAAAATCACTAAAACCTGTTGAAACGTCTCGAAAGCTTCTCGAAATTGACCTTGATTGAACTGCTGAACACCTACTTGATACAAATGCAATGCTTCATCTCGGCGTTCTTTTCTTATCTGTGTCTGTGCCAAAGCAGCACTACTTCCCCAAGTATTCTTCACCACTGGTAACGGACAACTCAAGGAGATGAGCAAGGTTACAGTAATAACGCTAAGGCGATGTAGATGAGGAGGCATAGGTTCAATCGGTTAGTGAACTATTTACATATATCTTCCATGTTCGGGAGGTGATCTAAAAATCTATTCAACTTCTTCATGAACAGCCATTGAAGTGATTACGCGATCACACGGATCAAAGGTTATCGCCTCAATATCTTTGCTTTGATGTGTTGAAATACCCTCACAAGAAGGGTATGAATAAGGACTTGAGTTACTCCTTTTCACTAATTAGCGCTACAGCTAGGGCTAAATCTTCCGGGGAAGGTTCGCAGTATCGTTTTGTGGTTTCCAGACTTTCATGCCCAGCTAAAGCTGCAACCATTTCCAATCCAACACCAGCGTCGATTAAATTTTTACAAAAAGTATGCCGGAGAGAATGGGGCGAGAAATCTTCCAATTCGCCTTTGTATTTTTCAATCAGACTTTGGATACCGCGAGGGGTGAGTTGCCCCCGCTGCCCGACAAAAATGGGTCTGACGGCTCCTCGATTTTTGTAATAACCGATTGAGATGAGTGCCGACCGAGCATCATAGTTGAGTGGAATCTCTCGACGTTTCGCCCCCTTACCGGACTGCACAATCAAAATTGCTTTGTTGGGTGTGATTTTAATGTCCGACCAGTGAAGGTCGCAAAGCTCAGAAACTCGCAGCCCGGTGTTCAATAGCAATCTGACAATTATCAAGTCTCGCTCAAGACCGCCCTGCTCTACCCTGGTGAGCAATGCCTGTTGTTCGCTGCGATTGAGCCAGCGAATTCCCCGGCGATTTTCTTTCACGACTTTGGGGATTTTCGGAACGGATGCAATCATCCCCGCGGAGAGTGCCCAGTTTAAAAACACCTTGATGGTTGTCAACTTGCGGTTGATACTCTGGGGTTTGAGCGAATGGGATAAATCGCGCTTGTACTCGCGCAAGTCAACTGCGGTCACTAACTCTGGGAAAAATTCTGATTGCTGCTGGAATTCAAACCATCGGATGAAAGCATCGAGGTCGCACAGATAGTTGCGAATGGTCAGCGGACTGCGCTCATTTTCTTCTAGAGCACGACGGAATCCATTTTTACACCGCGTCGAATTATACGCCGAGTTCTGTTTCCGGTATTTGCGAATAGAGGTGACTGACATGAGACTTCTGGCAACCAACTGTGCGTAATTTAGAAATTATATGCACACTTGGGGTCGGCGACGATCGCTCAGCCCTCGCTCAAAAACAGCAGAAGCTTTTCAATGACTGGGTGCCAATTGGGACGAACTGGAGCGCAATAAAAAACTACCCCATTGAAAGATAGGGTAGTAGGATGCATCGAACCCAGACACTGCATTCAGGATTCAGCTTCTATCGGAATTTATCTCAAAGATGGGTTACGGATAAAAATCAAGAGCGATGTAATGTTGGCACACTCAGGCTTGATTCAGCTAACAGCATCCGTCCCGCTGTGACATCTGCCACATTAGCTGCATGGACTAGCACCACCAACACTAACCTCAAAGTGTCTACCAAGATGTGACATTTGTGTCCGTTGACTTTCTTGCCCCCATCGAAGCCTCGCTCTGGTCCACCCACATTGGTTGTCTTGATTGGCTATCAAGGATACCCTCAGTTGGTTGCACATCACGGCCTGCTTGTTGGCGTACCTGCTGACGTAGCTTAAGTGGAATTGGCAAGTATCCTATGCATGAGGAGATTCACCAAGTTATTGAAAGTAAAGGCACTTTTACTTTTACCTTCCAGCGTCCTTTACGAGATGCTAGCGAATCTGCATAAATCTTTCAATAAAAAGATTGAGGTAAAAACAAAAGCAACAAATAAATTTGTCAACTTGGCTAAAACTTGTGTTTGAATTAATGCCTGAAAAAAAGATGCAGTATTTGTTTTCAGAGTTTAGAGCTAGTGAGTTTGATGCATTGTACCAAGAGATATCTCAAGTTTTTGAGATTTCAAAAGAGCAATTAAAGGCTTTATATCTAATAATGCGTGAAGAGTTAGAGGAAGAAGGGTATCCGGAACACACACTCAGCCGGAATATTTTTCTTCCTAGCAACGAAAGTTTCCAAAAGCTTTATGATGATGCCTTAGTCATCGGAGTAGATATCCCTAGCATTCTTGAGCTATCCAATGGTGTAAAAGATAAAAAAACGGTAGCGATTCTTGGACAAGACCCATTAAGGAGAAGTGAGACAAGAGTGGAAGAGATTAGTATAGGCACTCCCTACGCTCTTCATTTAAAAAACTGCCGTGAAAAATTACGAAACACCCGACTATACTTTGACTTAATCAAGGTGCTACTGGAGTCGGGATATCGGGTTTACTTGACAGATGTATTCAAAGTTTGGGTCAGCTCTTCTAACGGTAGATCCGGTATCCCCTTAAGCCAAAAAGACAGCAATCGCTTCATTAATCTATTAAAAGACGAATTCAAAATATTTGAACCACTTGCGCTCATCACTTGGGGACGAATTGCAAGTAATACCGTTGCAGGTATAGATTTGAAAATTAAACATTTAGAATTTCCTCATCCAAGTGGTGCCGCAAATGGAACGTGGAGGAAAATTATGGGCAAACCACCTACACGAGAAAATCGAATTAACTATTGGAAGCAAACAATCTTTGATTACTTAGACTCGCCGACATCTAAAGAAGGGTGAGGTTTAGAGGTCTTGTCGGAATATTGTCAAAACCGAGCTAAGTTGCGAGATTCAGCAACAATGTCAATGAGGTTAACAACAGCATTGGCAAGCGCATCAGGAAAATAGGCAGGCTCACGAGAGACAGTTGAAAACCTCACATCTACATCCTCTTGGAGAGCTATTAAGAGCGAGTTAGATGCGCTGTAATGTCTATACGCTAACTCTAAATCAGGTTGAGCTTGCCGCAATCTTGCCTGGGTGGGAAGGCGATCGCGCTTTTCATGTGAATTGAATTTAGGGTCAGCAGGAACTAAATTCCAGAGTTCATTAATCGGGTAAAGCGATACGGGCAAGAGGTGATCTAAATCGTATTGGATACCACGAGTGATGCGCCTTTTTGTCCAAGGACAAATGAACACTCTGTCTTCCATCAGCAGCAAATCGATTTGGTTGCGTTCCCAAGTCAATGGTCTGCGATTATCCGGTCTATCGGTCAACAATTGATAAATAGTACCGCGCTCAGCTTCCTGCTGTACTTTCTCAGTAAACAAACACCACTCGTGAATGCAAAGCGCTTCAACCCAAAGCGACATTTCTTGGAATGTTTGCCACAAATCAGCACGAATAATTAAGCATTTATCTGTGGGTTGGGTACTGGGAATCGGTATGACTCGACTGCCAATATCGACATACTTAACAGGTTTAGCAAACACTGTCCAATGACCATAACCAGCATATTTGACTGGCATTTCCAGGGTTTTACTAATAGCAGTGAGGGCTTTAGAGTAAGCTTGATGCAAAGATTTTGGATAGTTTTGATACTTACGTGGGACTCTCAGTTCGTTGATGAGAAAAAAGCCATCGCTAGGACGAGATATTCCACCAATAACTTGTTCCCATTCCTGACGCAGTTCAGTTAATTGAGGACGGAACTCCATATCATTTCTCAGTATGTTCCCTTGACGGGAACGCTGCCCTTGTAGAATTGATTTGTCAGGTTTTACAAAAGACCAATAGTAAGCTACCCAAAATTGAGCCAGAATTCGGAGCGGAACTGCCACGTCTTGCTCAACGTTCCGCAGGTCAGGGAAATTGAGAGCAAGATCATTGATGGCACGCAGTAAAGCTATTTTATAGCTCGTGACCTTGGCATCGTGCTTGAGAATTGTGCTGATGACGTTTCCTGGCAACATGGGGGTGAGATTCAAGGGAGTGATCGCTACTTTTCTATAATGTTTCCCTCTCGATCCCGTTTGACCCGTT
>NZ_JAMPKB010000142.1:0-6650 GCF_039961925.1 Trichocoleus sp. DQ-U1
TTTATGGTGAATATCCTCTGCGGATTGATTGCTTATTGTCATCAGCCAAAGAAGCCTTCACTCAATCTGGATTTCACTTTGCCTCAAGCTGCTTAACCCGAACTCAGGTTATTTTAGCTTTAGCGATTCACTATCAATCGTTTTTGGGCAGTGAATCGTGAGTAATGGGTGGCAAGTCTCTGGCAGTCGTCACTGGCAGCAAAAGACAACTGACCTAGAGACGCGATTCATCGCATCTTTACCAATTGACGAATGACTCCTGATTAGCGACTACCCAAGAACACCTAACCCTGACAAAAACCGAAGTCCTAACAATTAAAGGCTAGCAATTAATTGCTATTTAGAGGGGGACGAAGTGACGGTAGGTGTTGGATCGGCAGCCCCAATTGCACATTCGCCCAAATTAGCCGATGTTGGTGCGAAATTTGGATTAATTACAGGTAAAACGTCGGATTCCCGAATCCAACCAATTTCTCCTTGTTTTATTGGGCGATAGGTCACTTCAGGGACGGCTCTTGGGTTTGGGGTGCCGGAATTAACTTTTTCAGGGGAAAGCTGCGAATTAGATGTAGTGAGCGTTGAGCAAACTTTCACCTGTAGCCAACTGTCAGGGTCTTGATTTCGCTGGATGGAGCTGACTTGCAAAATACTCCCATCGGAAACTAACCCGACTACAGATTGGTTTTGGGGTGCCTGGACACCACGTCGCAGCAAAACAGGAACTTCTTTTCCCTGAACGTTCTTGGTTGTGGAACGGGTGGTTTGGAGCAGCAAGCCAGCCTCTAAAGAGGGCACAGAAGTGGAAGGAGTCACAACAGGTTCTGCCGATGGAGATGAACTGGCGGCGGATGGTTCAGGGCTGCGGCTAGAGGGGGGTGTCAGCCCGATTAGAGGCTTGACCCTGTCTTGGACTTCTGGAATCAACCAATAAGCGATCGCTCCGCTGACACCTGCTAACAGAAGCAGCACTAGAAGGAGCGGCAAAGGACTCCTAGTAGTAGACTGCGGTGAAATGATCTTGGTTTTGATTCTGGAAGCAGACGGAGATTGAGAGCGCACCGAAGCCGCTGGAGCCGGAGTTGGGGCTGCGGGTGGAATGGCTCCCATCTGTAGTGCTGTGACCTGTTGCCCAGTTTGAGCTGATGCCACTTGGCAGTAGACAAGGGCTACTGTAACGTTGTCGTGCCCGTTTTTGGTGTTGCCAATTTCAATCAGCCGGGTTCCGGCGGTTGACAAATCAATCTGACCTTCTAGAATTGGCAGAATCTCTGTTTCCCAGTATTGCTCTACTCGGTCATTGTCACTCAGACCATCCGAACAGAGAAGAAAAACACCGTCTTCATCTAAAACAAAGCGCTGTACGGAGGGGTGCAGGGTTGCTGATGAACTCATACCCAACGCCTGAACGAGAGAGCCAGCGCCGGATTGTTCCACTGCATCCCGGTAGAGGGCGTATCCGAGCCGCACCTCCCGCGAAGCAATATCATCATCTAGGGTGATCTGCCGACACCCCGTGCGAGTAATCCAGTAAGCTCGACTATCTCCCACATGAGTGATATACATTTCATGAGCGTGGGCTAACGCCATCACCAACGTAGTGCCCATGCGTTGCCGGTCGAGCCGCTGTTCCGTGTCGTTGCGCTGGCTGATAACATCATTGGCAGCACAGGCAAAGTTTTCCAATTCTAGGGTAAGAGCGGTCGGATTTAAAGGATTGGCTGGATTCGCCAGCAGATTCTGTACTCGCTCTTGGATAGTTGCAATTGCCACATGGGAGGCGACTTCCCCGCCTTCATGTCCCCCAATACCGTCGCAGACTATTGCCAAGGGAAGGGAGGGATTGGTACTGCTTGGACTGGGGGGATAGCAGGCATCCTCATTTTGCCGACGAGTTGGCCCTGTATCGCTGCGGGTGACAATTTGATAGGTGCAAGATTGCGATCGCCCAATGGTTTCCATTGCCTCATCCAACAGCCCCACCAGCTGCTCTGCCGTCTGTACGGCTCCTTGGTTGAGCTGCTGACAAACTTGTTCCAAAAATTTTCCAATGGTTGGGTGTGAAGCGGCGACCCATTTAGACCAAAGTTGACCTAAGTTTTGCAGCGTTACTGGGGAGCTTCGATCCGCCTGCAATATCAATAACCGAAGGATGGAACCTTCTACTCGCAGCAGCGCTGGTGTCAACAAACTCGATCCTACATGATTGATTTGCAGGGGTTCCCACAAATTTGCCATCTGCCATAGCCAAGTCAGTTGGCGCATTGCCGAGGCGTTTTTCCAGACGCTGGTTAGTTCTGGCATGAGGGTGCCTTCCCCGTTCCCGCAGCTGTAAATCGGTACCTGCTCTAGCAGCCAAGTTTCAGCGTTACGCTGCCCTTCTGTTGGTGTCAGAAGTCCGTATAGTTGGGGAACGTGCAGCTGATAGGGAGACAGCTTGAGATACGGCATAAGGCTGTTGGATATCTCCGGCAACATTTCCGGAGACAAAGCCGGTTTGGTATCTAAAATGATGCGATCGCTTTTCAGCAAATATCGCTCAGCAATCAGATCCCCAGCCTTGTAGGCCTCTATCCCTTCACCAACTGCCCACAAGTACCGTTTGAGCAGCGGCGTGCGGCATTTCTGACAAAAGTTATGGCTCTGGGGATTAGGAGCCTGACAATTGAGATTCGAGCAGTAAAGCGTTGCCGCAGAATTGTTCATGAAGGTTATGCGCTCCCATCAGCCTGTTGTGATTTGACTTGCTGTTACCAGAAGCTACTGAGAAAGGTAGCTCTTTCTCAATTCGCCAAATCTGAGCGTTAATCTGGATTGTAGCCTCTGACACTCAATAGATTTGCGATCGGTCAATAAAACTCATTCTTCACTTACAGAATTTTCGGTTTGCTGATAATAACGCCGCATTAGTCGAGGCCAGAGTAGCAAAAAGTATGACATCCACACAAGAATGGGAATCGAGACGCCAGCCGTTATCCAAATTGTTTTGGTTAGTGTCCAAGAGGCAGTGATGACGGTAATAGTCGTCAGCAAAATAGACCAAGGCTGACACCACCAAGGTTTATACGTCCAAGGGCTTTCGGGGTCTTTTTTATACACTAGAGGTAAAAAATAATCAAGTTTCTATTTCCAGAGTTTAGCGGTTAAGGGTCTTCTCGTGCTTGAGAAACTGACACTTCGCGTTAAATTTGAATCAGACTAGGCGATGCTTTTTTAAACGTTGGGTAAAATCACTCCGGCTACCAAACTTCAACCGGGGCAGTTTAACTCCTCTTTCAACTCCTCACGAGCGAGGGGCGAAATCCTCCCCTTTCTTGGTAGAGATGGGGAGTCGAGGGTTTACATTTGTTGTCCTGCTTTGATACCGCATTGTGCCCTTTGCAGGTTCTCCGGTTTCGCCAATCAAGGATTGTTGTTCCAATTTGCTCTGTGTACTGCCACTTTCCCCAATTGCCATGCCCAAGTCCGAAGCTTATACTGCTACAGATCCACCATTTGCAGAGCTTAATTCACCTGCTAGTGCAGAAATTAAGCAATTAATTGACTCTTTAGAGGAGTCTCACCGCCTGCGTTCCAAGATGGTAAATTTGGAAACTTGGGCGCTGGCTGAAACGATGGATCATTTTCTTCCAGGGTTTTGGAGCCGCTTCTTAGAAAATCGCCGCATTGCTCTTAAGCAATTTTTGGAGCAGAAACGAGCGGCTAAATCCCAAGTTGCTGCAAATGCTCAGTCTTTGGATGGTAGCGTTATCAACTCAACTCAGCAAAATTCCTCATCTATGCAGAAACAGACAGAGAGCTGACTTACACCCACAGAAAGAGGCGATCGCACACCCATTTCTCTAATCTAATATTAGTAACATTAAGATTCAAATCTTTAGGAGTTATATGGAAAACCCACCCAAAGATACAACCAATAGAACCACTAATCCGGGCGATAGAATTTCCGATAAACCCGAAACCGTTGAAGAAAAAGCCCAGCAAATTGCGGTAGATGCGCCAGATATTACCGGCGACCATATCGTTGTTCCAACTTACTTTGAAGTGGAAGAGCCGGACGGAGAAAAGAAGGCATTACACCATGTTAAGGATGCCGAGGAAATCTCTGATGTTATTCGCCAAGCTCGCATTGATGAAAATGGGAATCGGATTTGGCGGTAAATTATCTGTAGTGACTAGTAATTAGTTGTTAGAAAGTTTTCTGATAATTAAACTCAACTTTTCTAACAACTAAAAAAGAATTACTCAGCCGATTGAGTGCTAACCTGAGGCAGTCCCATGCTGTAATTGAGAACGCGGCTACTCAGGTTGTAACTAATTTGCCCCTGCTGTAGCAGGCTTCTCAGGAAATGTTCCAAGTCGGAACCGATACGACGCAGATTATATTCTGTTAAATCTGCACCGTTGTAAGCTTCAACCATCTCATCGAATTTGCCATAAACCTGTTGCAGAGCGTCTTCGTTCCAATTAAATTCATTATCTGGATCGACATCTAGGGTTAATACATTGTCACTCTCGACGAGTTCGTTGTTCTTCACTTCAGCGGTATAGATGCGGATGTGGCGGGTTGTACACTTTAGGAGCATAGTCGTCAATAGTTTTTGGCTTACAGACATTAATAACTATTTTAAAGAATTGTAAAAGCGATCGCGCTTAGATTCAAAAGTTTTGAGTGTTGAAAGATTGAACTCAAAATTCAACACTCAGAATATTGCGAGCGCTACCGGGTAGGAATCATTCCCGTTTGCCGAGCATAAGCGAAAATCCCCCCTGCATCAATCACTGGGCCTACATCGCCCAAAGGCTGGAGAGAATAAGTTTTACCCAAGGTATGGTTAATCAGCTGATTTTGTTCAAAATCAATTGAAACTTCCTGTCCCGTTTCAAATTCATCGCACAACCGCTCAGAGGATTCCCAAGGGTAAAGTTCCCCAGTAGCGGCACAATTGCGGAAAAAGATCCGGGCATAAGACTGAGCCACTACTGCCTTAACGCCGCTAGCACCCAAAGCAATCGGTGCGTGTTCCCGTGAAGAACCGCAACCAAAGTTTTCCCCAGCAATAATGATGGGATACTGGGTCTTGATTTCTCCAGAAGCCACAAACTTTCCATAACGATCCGGCAATCCAATCAAGGCATAACTGCCCAATTTTTCGTACTCGTCAGGCTTGGAAGGAACCAGAGTCAGGTATTCAGCTGGGATAATTTGATCGGTATCAATGTTGTCATCCAAAACAAAAATTGCGCCGCGAATCAATGCGCCCATGATTCAGTTCCCGGTTTTTCCAATCTTCTGTTTAGCTATTTCACTTTATCATTCAAGAGCGCGACTGGCTGCTCTGCGACAGATAGCATCTTCGCTTGGGAGGTACCTCCCAAGCGCCTTAACAAAGCTTCGTAAGCGAATCTCCCGCTCAATGTAGAAAAAATATCTTCTGAGAGGGACATCTTGCCACAGCAAGACCCTTGGCAATCGTCTGCGCTGCTTCATGAAACTAAGAGCAAAAAAGGAGCGATCGCAGTTGCCGGTCAATTATACTACTCTGACAGAGTCTCTTAAACAAAAAGACTGATACTCTTAAATAAAAAAAGTCAGGTTGAACTACCGGCATCATTTACTCAAACAAAATGGTTGATCCGATGGATGATATCGCCAAACAAGCTCGCCAGGGGAGCGTGGCGGCGATTATTCAAATACTCAATGACAAGCTGGCAGAGGCTGGTGTCAGAACTAGAGCCATTTTTGCCGATGGTGTCTTGCAGCTTTTGTGTGAGGCAGCTACGCCAGATCAACTCGAACAATCTAGCCTGGTACAGCGCATTCGGCAGATTCTGGAATCAATTTCACCGCGAAATATTCGTCGAGTCAATATCAACAGTCGGATTGTCCGAGAGCAACAATTACTCTGGCTAGAAGAAATTCATCGAGATCCGGAGAGTCAGTTACTTTGGGCTGAAGAAATTACCCTTGCCAAGCCGAATGTTTTTCGACGTTTAGGAGAAGATTTCAAGGGACGGAAACCTGCCAAAAAAAGTCAGCCACCATTCCCCCAGCCGTCCTCCCGGTTTGTACGGGAAAAACGCCAATTCTGGCGTGGTATTGTGGGCGGTGCCAGCTTATCGTTACTTTTACTGCTGGTAGGCTGGGCACTTTATGATTGGCTAGGGCCATTTACGATTACTCGGACGCCAGTTTCTGCGCCAAACTCTTCCCCAAAGACGACAGCGCCAGCAACCTCTTCAGCTCCTGTAGCATCAAGCACCCAAACAACTGCATTGCCTTCGTCAGATCCTTTTGCAGACGCGGTGCGACTGGCGGAACAAACGTCAATTGCGGGGAGAAATGCTCAGACTTCTGCTCAGTGGTTGGATTTGGCGGCTAAATGGCAACAAGCTTCCGATTTAATGGCTGCTGTACCCCCCTCTGATAGTCGTTACGGAACGGCTCAGGATCGGGTGGAATCTTATCGGAAAAAGAGTGAAATTGCCCAGCAGGAAGCAAAAAAAAGGCGTTCTTAAACGTCAAACATTGTTGTTCCCTAGGGCGTGTCATCAATTAGATAAGCTAGAGCAAGAGAGAGAAGAAAAGGCTGAGCAATGACACGACGGTATGCCCTGCGCGATGACCAATGGGAGCGGCTCAAAGACTTGTT
>NZ_JAMPKB010000143.1:0-6649 GCF_039961925.1 Trichocoleus sp. DQ-U1
AAAATGGTTGATACTTTGCTTGCTACTGCACTTGATTTAGTCAATCCAAAACACCTACGCAACTGGTTCACAAACTGCTGCTACTGTACTTCATGAACTTGCAATCTGCTGTATGATGCGGTTTCTGGTTTGGGTTGAAATTTAGCGATCGCTTCTATCTTCCCGACGATATTCCGGTTGAACTCTGCTAAATCCTCTGCCGGTATCCAATACTCTTGGTGTTGAGAACTCCCCACTGTCTGCACGTCATACTGGGCTAGAAATTCCGTTTTTACATAAAAACGGGTGACATAACCCACATACCCAGAAGCTTCATCTTTCGTATTCCAATCTCTAGCAATCTGCACGGCATACGCCTCAGTTAGCACTGGATAAAATATCGGTTGGAAGGGAAGCCGAGCTGGAAAGGCACTATAACCGCTTTGTCGGATCAAATCTAGCTCTTTTTGACCCACCGGACGAAATAGCACTGTGGTATCGTTCATTCTTTTACTTTTTTTACCTCTATCCGGTGCTGAAAAAGGCAAAATTTTCTAGTTTTATCTTTACTCTCGACGCACGCATTCGAGAACTTCTTCCCTGATTGTTTGGGTAGAGAACTGCGAGCAAATTTTCAAATAGTTTGCGAACCGACATTCTCCTGGTTAGAAAACCCGAACAGTTTTCCTCACTCATCCCTCACAACGCATCATTTTCGTATGCCGCTACAATTCGCTCAACTAACGGATTGCGGACAACATCAGTTTTAGAGAGATTGCAGAAAGCAATGCCTTCAACCCGTTGGAGAATTTTTTGGGCAACGGCTAACCCAGATTGTTGGTTGAGTGGTAAATCGGTCTGGGTAATGTCACCCGTGACAACCATGCGAGAACGAAACCCTAGGCGAGTCAGCACCATTTTCATCTGTGCTGGGGTGGTGTTCTGGGCTTCATCCACAATTACAAAGGAGTTGTTGAGGGTTCGACCCCGCATATAAGCCAGGGGAGCAACTTCAATCACCCCGCGTTCCATCAAACTGGGAATTTTATCTGTATCGATAAATTCATAGAGCGCGTCATAAAGGGGACGCAGAAACGGGTCAATTTTCTGCTGTAAGTCCCCAGGCAAAAAGCCCAATTTTTCCCCAGCTTCCACAGCGGGACGGGTTAGAATCAGTCGTTCGTACTGATCGGAAAGCAGCGCCTGAACTGCCATAACGGCTGCTAGGTAGGTTTTGCCGGTACCTGCTGGGCCAATGCAGAAGGTGAGGTCGTGGGTGCGTACTGCTTGGATATACTGCAACTGAGGAAATGTTTTAGCTCGAATTTCTTCGCCGCGACGGTTTCGTGCGAGAACTTCCTCTTGCATTGCTTGCCATTCCACCTGGCGTCCCGTATCCAGGGCTTGGCAAGCCGTGCGGATATCTACTTTGGAGATCCGCTTCCCGTCTTTCCAGAAAGGTTTGAGGACGTTCACCAGATCGTTGGTGCGGTCTACTTGTTTAGGTGTCCCAGAAACCATCAGTTCTTGACCCCGCAACACTAGAACTGCGCCAGTCGTTTTTGCCAGGGTTTTGAGGTTTTCTTCGCGATCGCCTGCTAAAGCGATCGCGCTATTAGCATTTGGTAGATGTATTGTTTTAAATGCCTCGGTCATCGTAATATTATGGGCGAGTTTACAGCATTCGTCGGTGAGAGGACGGAATTAATTAGTAAAATCCGTCCCTTTGATGCGAAAAGACGCCCGATATATGACTTTCCATAACAGCTCAGGCGTCCCAATTTAATTGGCTACAGATCCTCAATGAGAGCGTAGGCGCTGACGGGAGGCTTCCGCTTTCGACGAATACTCGGCTTTTCGTACCGTTGGCAAGATTTAACCCCAGAAAATTCCGCATCGCTAGATTTTCTGGTTGATTACATCTTCTCGCCGAGTTAATCAACTTGTGTTCAACCAAACGGACTTGCAGCCACTCGCTGTTTTTTGCTTAAGTTAACCATCAACCCTAGCTTTTGGTTAGTGCCAATACTAAGCTGATAGCCCCCTTTGCCAAAGATAACAGGCGATTTACTTAGGAGATATTCATAATCGGAGGCGATCCATCACCTCCTCAATGCTAACCGTCTAAAGTTTTAACGGGAGCGGAATTTGGGAGCAGATACTGGGGAAGACCGGCGGGGTGGATCTTTTTTCGCAACTTCTGGACTTCCTGACGTACTTTCAAGCGATCGCGCTGAACTCCCATAGATGTCCAGATAGACAGATTGATTGGCAGCTTTTGCAGCCGCTTCAATCACCGTCCGAATTGCCTGAATATTACGCCCTCCCCGACCAAAAACTCGTCCCTTATCTTCGCCTTCAAAAGCCAGCCGCACCCACGCTTTAGTATTTCCCTGCGACATTTCGCAGTCCACGCTCAGCAATTTTGGTGATTCTAAAAACGGCTGCACCAAAAATTTCACCAGAGCAGCATAATCCGGTAGGGAACTCCCGTGGGATGACCTTACAGGCTGGCTGGTTGAATCTGGGGAATCCAACTCGGACTCATGCGGTAGTTGGGGCACTGACTTGTTCCAAGACATTAGCTTTTTGAAGAATCCGGCGCACCGTTGGCGTAGGTTGCGCTCCCTGTTGGAGGCGCAGTTGGATTTCTGGCACCTTTAGTCTGACTTCATCGGTTCTGGGGTTGTAAAAGCCCAGTTCTTCCAAAGGACGCCCATCGCGGCGGGAAGTGCTTTGCATTACCACAATCCGGTAGCTAGCTTCCCGCTTTTTGCCGTATCTCTTTAATCGCAGTTTGATCATGTTGATGAAGAATGTTCCTGTTTGGATTTTAAGCTATCAGCTCTTTAGCGATTAGCTTTTAGACTTTAGACGCAGAGTCATTGATTGTACCATTTTTTGGCATCAAGTTCTACCCCTCCAAGCTAAAAGCTAATTGGATTAACGGTTCCAGCTAGAGAGTGCCGAAGCCTTTCTTCTTTTTCTCCTTTTTCTTTTTCTTGCCGGGACTTCCTTGGGCGTAGCCCCGCCAACCGGCTTGAGAAGGACGATTGCCACCACCCATTCCGGGCATACCGCCCATTCCGGGCATACCGGGGAAACCGCCTTGACCCATTTGCTGCATGACGGTTCTCATTTTTGTGAAATCAGTTACCAGCTTGCTGACATCCGTCTCCTGATAGCCAGCACCGCGAGCAATCCGGCGACGACGACTGGGAGACTTCGCTAATAAGTCTGGGTTTTGGCGTTCTTCCTTCGTCATGGAATTAATCATCGCCTCAGCCCGCTTTAGCTGGGTTTCTCCTTGGCGCAGCTGTTCGTCAGAAATCTTATTCATCCCTGGAATCATCTTCAGGATTCCCCCCAGAGAACCCATATTCTTCAGCAGCCGCATCTGCTTGAGAAAATCGCTGAAGTCAAACTTAGCCGAGAGCATTTTTTCCTGCATCTTCTCGGCATCTGCCAGGTCTATTTCCTCCTGGGCTTTTTCCACAAAGGAGATCACGTCTCCCATACCCAGAATTCGGGAAGCCATGCGCTCTGGATAAAACGGTTGCAGCGCCTCGACTTTTTCTCCAACGCCGACAAATTTAATCGGCTGACCGGAAATCCGTCGCACTGATAGCGCTGCACCGCCGCGACTATCGCCATCCAGCTTCGTCAAAATGGCACCCGTGATCCCGATTTGTTCGTGGAAAGTTCGGGTGAGATTTGCCGCTTCTTGCCCGGTCATGGCATCGACCACCAGCAGCGTCTCGTGCGGCTGGACGGTTTGTTTGATGCGGGCTAATTCCGCCATCATGTCCTGGTCAATCTGGAGGCGTCCGGCAGTATCAATAATGACTGTATCGATGCCGTCTGCCTTGGCTCGCTCAACCCCTTGCCGCGCAATCTCTACCGGGTTAGCATTGGTGCCGAGTTCAAACACTGGCACCTCAATTTGCTGTCCCAGCGTCACCAGCTGATCGATGGCGGCTGGGCGATAGATGTCGGTTGCTACTAGCAAGGTACTGCGATTTTGCTTGCGTAGGTACAAAGCTAGCTTTGCTGTAGCTGTGGTTTTACCCGTTCCCTGCAACCCAGCCATCAGTACAATCGTGGGAGGCTTATCTACTGAAGCTAGGGGGACGTTAGTTTCCCCCATCACCTGGACTAGCTCATCGTAGACAATTTTGATGAACTGCTGGTCGGGGCGCACCCCAGAAACGACCTCGGCTCCCTGTGCCTTGGTTTCAACATCGGCAATAAAATCTTTGACGACCTGGAGATTGACATCCGCCTCCAATAAAGCGCGACGAACCTCCTTCAGGGCATCTTGAATGTTGGATTGGGAAATTTTGTCCTGACCCCGCAGGCTTTTCCAGGCAGATTCTAAGCGTTCAGCAAGTGCGTCGAACATAATATGTGTATCTTTTGGGCGGCTAGATAGTTATCTGCTTATCAAAATCGGCTGAAGAAAGCCCACATTTGTGAGTTTGTGGGTATTATCCATCTGTATACAGATTAGTCGTTTTCGCTGTTATCTGGCGTGCAGCCAGGTCAGGAATGGGGGTGAGGAGTGCAAATAATAAAATGCAAACAAAATGTGCGATCGCGCACGCAGTATTTAGAGAGTACTCAAAACGAGATCCTGGCGACAGCCTTGCAGTCCCAAAGAGGGATTATTGCGGTAGGACACCTCTGGAACCCAGATACTCACTTTGTAATCCAAAGAAACCCAGTAGATGTATTCCACCGCTGAGTCAAAATTCACTCCCACTCGCAGGTTAGAAAAATCATCTTCGCATATCTCGTAGCCAAAGCGAACCAGAATCTGAGCCACTAAGCACCCAGGTGTATCGCAGTATTCTCCGCAGGTTTCTCTCTCTTGCCAAAACTTCTCTAAAAAGCGATTGAGGATAGGCAAAACTTTTTTAGGGCTGCCATTCCGGGAAGCATAGATGATGACCGGGTTGCCTTCTACAAGAATGTGACAGGGGGTAGCCATTTTTTTATCTCCTGGTCGGCTGTCTCTTTTGGTTTTTGATTGGCGCACGAACTCCACATCATCCATGATGCTTTTAGCCTGCCCAAGGCAACTACTAAATCACACTTTTGGGGGATGTAGCCGTTTAAACTTTCAGGATGTTTGTCAAATTTTACAGTTTCTGCGTCTGGCTATTATCCCCTATGCAAAATTGGAATCAGCAATTCCGATTTTTTCCTCATTTAGAATCGCTCTATCGGATGAGTGCCGCACCTAACCTTAATTTTTTTGTAAAGTTTTGTTTTTAAAAGCGTTTTGTAAATTTAGATACAGAATTTTCTGTTATATTAAATAGGTAAGAGAAAATAAGTTAGTCAAACATCACTGAAGCAGTACGGAGAAACCTGGTATGTCTACTCAAGAACAAGCTCGCGCCCTCATGATGCGTCATCATCACCTCATCAAGAACCGTCAGCAGTCTATGCTGGGTCGCGCCGCTGCTGAAGTGGGTCTAGATGTTGAATCATCTGAATACTGGAATCACATTCAAGGACAACCACACCCAAGCTTCCGCTCTAGCTACGACCGCAGCGGTGCCTCGCTGAGCTAGGTTTGAGCTAAAGTTAACCGGCTAGAGTTAGTTTTTTGTATTATCTCGCTTGCATAGTGGTGTAGCAGCTTTATTTGATATATCAAAGGCTGCTAAATAAATAATTAACCTAATTCAGGGTGTTCTTTTCAATAAGAACACCCTGAAACTTTTTTTTTGAAAAAATAGTATCTCCTTTTGAGTATTTCCCTTTAAATGCGCGACTCATCGGTTTTTGGGAATAGGTAATTAGAGAAAAAAGTGTTTCTTATACCATTTCACGTTATCGTATGACCTTTTATCCATTACCGCTAACCTGCATGATGTGTAGCAGGCATATACAGCAATCCTATTTAAATTGTGAAATACTAGCCCTTCAGATCCCCGACTTCTTAAAGAAGTCGGGGATTTCGCCTTCTTGAATCATCTAGGTTCAAAGGAGCGACAGATTGCAGTACATATTTACACGACTGACTTTATCTGCAACATTTGATTGGCGTCTTTTTGGAATTCGTAGGGTACGGGCTGGATTTCTACACTGTAGCCTTGCGCTTTTAATTTCTCCATTACTGGCTGAAGGACTGGCGACACCTCTCCAGAAACATTTAAGAGAGGAAAAACCCGTACCGCAGCAGCAACACGGCACAATTCCACAATGGAGGCGAGGTGGAAATCTTCTGAGAAGAAATCCGAATAGGTGAACAACAAGTGACTGCATAAGGCTAAATCGAACTGCTGAGTCTTGAAGGGTAAAACAGGTAACTCAGCGGTTAAATAGCGTCCTTGTTGAATTTTTTGTGGAAAATCTTCTAAAAATTGCTGCATGGCTGACATCCGAATTTGCCCTAAATCTTCTGGTGACTGGATCTCGTGCCAAACGTAGCTATCGAGGTTGGCTTGGAGTCCATCAATCACTTTTTGATAGGTTTTCTGGATACGTTCTCGAATTTCGTGGTTGGAAAACTGATACACCGGATCGCAAGAGATGACGTTGTAGCCTAGGGCGTGTCATCAATTCAACCAGATGACCGTAGCAGCGAGGTGAATCGCACCGAGAAAGTTAACCGCACGCTTGTCGTAGCGCGTTGCAATCGCTCGATACTGCTTGAGTT
>NZ_JAMPKB010000144.1:0-6398 GCF_039961925.1 Trichocoleus sp. DQ-U1
TCTCCCGACCGCTTTATTAATGTAGCAACCACGAACCGCTTCTGTCAACTGTTTTGAAAAACTTTTTTGGAAAACTCTCAAAATCCCCAGCCGAGCAGCTTTTGGGCTAAGTTATTTGGACAAGCTTTTAGAAAAATTAGGGGAAAACTGAAGTGGTGAGTCCCAAGGCTGTTCTACCTCCCTCGATCGTATTAGACCCGATGTTACGCAGCTGGTTGTTGGAGGATGTCGGTCGCGGCGATCGCTCGAGTCAAAGTACGCGATGCAGATGGGAGGAGCGAGGAACCACCGGATGGAACTAGATGATGCTGTAATGATTAAGGATAATCACATTGCTGTAGCTGGAGGAATTGGCGAGGCGATCGCTCGTATCCGTAGGTAGATGGTGAATAAAGTGGCGACCTTGACTGACCTCCACTTTGATATTGGATCTTCCTGGCTACTCAATCGTTAGAAAAAGCGGCTTCTTTTGATGAGCGACCAGCGCATTACTAAGGAGGGGCTAGTTCTGAATTAAGGCTCAAGAACACCGCCGCTAAGAACTGAACGGAGGAAGTGTTGAGCCGATTGCAAGCCCTGACTCATTAGAAGTGCAATCGTGGTACCCAAATGATGCAAACTCAACAAACCCACACGTAGCTCTCAAAGTAAGCGTTTTGATAGCAAAAGTAGCAGATTAACAAGTAGCAGATGAAGACAATGCGGGGGAAAGCCACGGATGAATAAGAGTTTCTGCTTTAACCCTGTTGACCGCACTGTACAGCGACTTGAGTAAAATTGTCAAAATTGAACAAACTCCCAAGAAGCGGGAGAGCATTGTGAAGAGCTTAGCTTACCCCATCCTTCTTCAGATATTTTGTCCGAATGTCTGTTAGGATGAGTTTCTGCCAGTACATTCCGGTCTGTTGCTGGCGCATTGGAAAAAAGCTCATTTAAGCCATCCAACTGAACTACAAATTTCCTGCTCTTAGACTGGCCCCAGGCACTTGATTTGGGATAGGGGCATTACTAGGAGCGATCGCATCCATGACATTTCGTAACCTCGGTCTTTCAACGGACCTGCTTCGTGCTGTGGCTGACTCTGGCTATACTGAGCCAACCCCCATTCAGCAGCAAGCAATTCCCGCCATCCTGAAAGGGCAAGACATTTTCGCCAGCGCCCAAACTGGAACGGGCAAGACTGCTGGCTTTACCCTGCCTTTACTGCAACTCCTGGGTACTGCCAACGCCAACCAGGTGCATCGCAGACCTCGTGCCCTCATCCTCACACCTACTCGCGAACTGGCAGATCAGGTAAAAGATAGCGTCAAAACTTATGGAAAATACCTGTCGCTGCGAGCAGCAGCCATCTATGGCGGCGTGGGAATTAAGCCGCAAGTTCAAACGCTGCATCGGGGAGTTGATATTGTAGTCGCTACACCCGGTCGCTTGCTCGACCACGTTGGGCAAAAGACGGTCGATCTCTCGAAGATAGAGATACTGGTGCTGGATGAATGCGATCGCATGTTAGATATGGGCTTCATCCGCGACATCCGCAAAATTTTGGCAGTGCTACCTGCATCGAGGCAAACGCTGATGTTTTCTGCCACCTTCTCTAAACCGATTCAGCAGCTTGCCAGCACCCTACTAAAGTCTCCGACCCAGATCGAAGTAGCTCCCCGGAATACCGCCGCACAGCAGGTAGAGCAGGTGGTTCATCCGGTCGATCGCAATCGCAAGCGAGAACTGCTTTCTCATATGATCGGGTTCCACAATTGGCAACAAGTGCTAGTCTTCACCCGGACGAAACATGGAGCCAACCGTCTAGCTGAGCAACTTGCTCAAGATGGGCTGAAAAGCACTGCAATTCATGGCAACAAAAGTCAGGCAGCCCGTACCCGTGCTTTGCAAGACTTTAAGCAAGGAAAAGTGCGAGTATTAGTTGCCACCGATGTAGCATCACGGGGTCTAGATATCGATCAGCTCCCCCACGTAGTCAACTTTGAACTTCCTAATGTACCAGAAGACTACGTGCATCGCATTGGTCGCACAGGTCGCGCTGGTAACGAAGGAAGAGCGGTTTCCCTCGTCAGCGAAGATGAATACCCATTCCTCAAAGACATCGAACGATTGCTCAATCAAACCCTTGTGAAAGACGTGATTCCAGGCTACGAGCCAACTGCCCCAGTCCGGAAAGTGGTAGACCAAGCGAAAGGTCAGCGCGCAAATCAAGGGCGCAGTAACCGAGCAAAGTCCCAGGCACCATCCGCACCTACCCGCAGCAAAAAGCCCAGCGCACCAGGACGCGCTCGAAAAAGTCTGCACACTGCTTAAATTTCTGGCGATTGCCGCCTAGTTAAGGCGAGATACCCGGCTTTTTTAAAAAGTTGGGTATTTTTGTTAAGGGCTGACAATGTGGTTGGTAAGGGGTGCGGTGCGAAATACAGGTTTGCGATCGCTATTTGGCAATCGCTGTCAGTTAGTCATCAATGATAATTATGGGTGAATGGCGAGTTACGGTTGAAAAAGCTGCTTAAGCAATCGATGGAGGAACACCAATGACCGTTACCATTCCCATTCGTGCCATTGAACTCACTCCCGGTAGCACGATTAGCATTCATAACTTGTCTTGGCAGGACTTTGAACAGATTCTTACCGAATTGGGAGAAAAGCGCAGCACCCGCATTGCATACTACCAAGGAACGCTGGAAATCATGTCCCCTTTGGCACTGCACGAGCGCCCCCATCGCATTATTGCTGATATTGTCAAAGCTATCTTAGATGCTCAAGGGCGGGACTGGGAAGATTTTGGCTCAACTACTCTGAAGCAACCAGAAATTGCCGGAGTCGAACCCGATACCTGCTTTTACATCCAGAATGCCAGTCGTGTCTGGGGTTGCACCAATATGGATTTAGCGGTTTACCCACCTCCCGATCTCGCCATTGAGTCTGATGTAACTTCAAAGACTACCTTGAACGCCTACGAAGTGCTGCGCGTTCCGGAAGTGTGGATCTATCGGAGTCGCCAACTCAAGATTTACATTCTACAAAATGGTGGCTACACCGAATCATCCATCAGTGCTATCTTTCCCGATTTGCCGATTACCGAAATGATTCCCGAACTGGTGCAAAAAGCCATTGATGATGGAACCAGTCGGATGCTGCGCGAACTGAAAATGCAACTGGGTTAAGATCAGAAAAGATTTACCCCCGATCGCGCTTTTGAATCTCCCTGATTGGTGGTTAGCTAGCGGTGCAGTACAAAATACAGTTTGGCGATCGCTATTTGGTCTTGTTTAGTACATCCAATAATAAGCTTCAGTTTCATCATCGTTGTCGTATTCAGTCTGAGCATCATCTACTGAATTGACTTGCCGTGTTGAGTCATAAAAACTGACATTATTAGCTTTTAAAGTTCCAAAAAAAGCGTCTTTATTAACATGATCGCTTTTACCCAGTGAAGGAAGCCAACCTTTAATATTTGCTTCATAAGCCAGAAGCCAATTGGTTGAATATAACTCATCAATTGTCATTAATGATTTCCATCTAGTTAAATCTAACCCTTTTGGTATAAGTCCTTGCTCATGTAAGTCTAATGCAACTATAGCAACTACAGAATCTTCAATTTCAGAAATCTTCCGAGCCGCTTCCTCCTTTATAGGTATTTGTAATGTTTTACTTAGCCATAAAGCCCATGCAAGTTCATGGCTATGACTAAGTTTACTAGCGTTAACAATAAGTGCTGTAATAGTATCGCCTATTCTGCTCTTATCCAATTGATAATTGCCCTTCTCGTAGTAACTATATAATATTTCAGTTCCTGTTTCTAAGGCGCTTGGTTCAGCTATAATTGATTGTAAAATTAAAGATTCAAAAAGAGACCAATTCTTAGGAGATATAGGAATTGATTCATTGCGGATTCGGCTCAAAGAATATTTAATTACCTGTTCATCTGCAAATAGTTTAGAGTACTCAAATACTTGGTTAAAAAAACTTATGATTTCCGTGTTCTGTTCCCTCAGATCCGAACTAATACTATAACGTCTTATTTCAGAAACCCAAGCCGACTCTAGAGGCTCAGGAAGCTCGACAATAGAGGTTTTAGATGGATTTGTTTCAAGTTCAAATTCTTTAAGGATTTTATGAAGTTGAGAAAGCGCTTGTTCTGCCTCTGAGAAAGTATCAAAGTATAAATAATAGTCATCAATGAAACGGAATCCTCTCGGTTTATACTCTAAGCGTTCGCATAGCATTTTATCCATAATTGAACCAATAATTTCTGCTATGACGAAGGAAGAATCTGGTCCTATGGGTATACCTATACTTTGTTTATCCTGTGTATTGCGAACACACTCATCAATTAAGTCACCATACAAAGTATGTCTTTGGTTTCTTTTTAATTTGAGATTGTCTTTACATTGAGATTTTCCATGAATAGCCCAGGGAATGCTATGCGTGTAAATAGTAGAATAATAGCGTGAAATATCAGTATATAAACGATAGCGAGAGCCAGCCGCTTGTATAGCTCGTTCATTACTTAGTTGAACAGGCGGAGGAGAAACTGCTCTATTGATAGAATTGGTTAAAGGGGCGCTTATAGATAGATCGCAGCTTGAAATTGTTTTTTCTATTTCAGCCCAATTATTAACTAAAATTTGAGATAGTTTAATTTGACTAGAAGGATTGGGGATTCCTAGATTACGACGGAGATGTTTGACTTTAGGAAAGGAATAATAAAAACATTTGCTAGTAGTTGGGGATTGCTTGCTTTCCAAAATTTGCTTCACACGATCTAAATTCTGCGCCAGACTCTCAGTTGTGAACGCCGGAACTAGCTCTTTAGGAAAGAAGCCTTTTTTAATAAAATCTTGTATTGTAGGAGCTAGCTGAGAATTTTCATCTAACCCTGAAAATTCTTTTTCTGTTGAAAGATTAAGCTGTGTCATCGGTAGTAATATTAGCGTGAAGATATGCCCTTAGACCTTTTTGTATCTCTAAAAATCCGGGTCAACATAGCTGATTCGTCTCAGAGATACCTAGTTGATAAGCATAGCTAACACATCACCTAAGAGGCAGAAAGCTACTGCCGCCGTCTGGACGAAAATGAAGGTCACGAAGTTTACTGGCGACATTTACATAACCTAGCTTAGCTTACCATCCGTGGTGAAACTGGCATGACCTAAAGTCTGCTGCACCAGATATGTCATCTTCCCGATCGATCCTAATAAGGGTAGCCACCTTTGAAATCCTCTGATGTATGCTTTCTTCAAAGTATGGAAGTGGAACATCAAGACATGGTAGGGGATGACGCAACGAGATTTGCCTTAAAAACTGAACTCTTGCAGCGAGTAGAAGCATTAGGGCTACAGCAAGCCTTATTTCCATCTGATGAAGAGCCAATTGATGCAATTGTGCAACAGCTAGAGAAAATCAATTCCATCCCACAGCTACTCCACCCCAACCATCTGCCTACTCTACTCGGTAACTGGCAATTGGTGTACGCATCAAGAGGAACAGTTGTTACCCGTCAGCTAGCATCAATTCCAAATTTTGGGGGAACAATAAATATCAAACGGGTGTGGCAAAGGTTGGTGGCAGGCTGTACTAGGAAAATTTTTGCCTCTAACGGCGCTTTTCTTGACTTACCCCTGTTGGGAGAATGGCGGTTACAGGCTGACGGCGTTTGGATTTTGGGCGCGGATGAGAAGACAGCTAAAGTGACTTTCGATAGTTTTTCGATGCAAGCAACAAAGCTCTTTAGTAGGGAAAGCTGGAGTTTTCCTGAATTGAAAATCTCAGTGTTGGAATTCTTCCGCAATCAGGCAGAGTGGACAACCTCTTATTTAGACGAAGAAATTAGGGTAGGACGCGGTGCAACAGGCAATCTGTTTGTGTTTCGTCGCGAGTGAGTTGGGCGTTTTGAGCGATCGCGTTCTATCAACCAGAGCGATTATGGAGAATGCGATCGCTCTTGAGTCATATGCAATAGTTCAAGTCATCTGAAGCCCAATATCGAACGTACCCACGTAGCCTTGTGCATCTTGGGTTAGCTGAAGCATCAGTTCTTCACCACCATCTTGAAAAATGCCGTCTCCATCGTTCCTCTGGGTGCGCTGTCCCTTAGCAGCATAGGGAGACTGCGCGTAAATTTGATCCGTGAGAGCATCGTCGAAGTAAAGCTGCGAGGTAAACTCAGAACCACGCCCAGACGCAGAATCGGTGCGAATCTTAAAGTGAATGTGAACCGTTCTGCCTGGATACCAGCCAGGATAAATCGTCACAAACTCCGCAGTCCCATTTGCATCCGTCACCTGATAGCCGCGCAGGAATTTTTGCCCTTGCGTATCCCCGTTGAAGTCCCGAACATCGGAATACACCCCCAGCGCGTCGCAATGCCAAATGTCTACAGTTGCACCCCT
>NZ_JAMPKB010000145.1:0-6328 GCF_039961925.1 Trichocoleus sp. DQ-U1
TTTTCGGGACGCTATCGCAATCGTAGAAAGCGGTTTGGCTTACGCTTCAACTTGATTGCGGGACTGTTGAACTACGAACTGGCACATACTCACTGATTCATGCAGGAGGTCTACTGATTCAGCAAATTGGGTTGTCACTGAAGACTGAACTTGAATCAAGTGGAGTAGATAGTCGTCTGTATGCTGAGTCTATGGCAACTGCTCTCTCGGCTCATTTGCTACAGCGATACTCTGTCAAGAGATCGCTCATGTCAGACTACACCGGGGGATTACCTCTTCACAAGTTAAGAGAAGCGATCGCTTACATCAACGACTATTTAGATCAAGACTTGATGTTGGCTGAAATTGCCGCCACCGTTCAGATGAGTCCACATTACTTTGCCAGCTTGTTCAAACAATCTACCGGATTTGCACCGCATCAATATGTAACCAAATGTCGGATTGAGAAAGCTAAATTGCTGCTAGCTAGGCAAGAGTTGACAATTGCAGAAATACTTCAGCAAGTAGGTTTTAAGAGTCAGAGCCACTTTACCAGAGTTTTTCGTCAATATACTACAACTACGCCAAAAGCCTATAGGGACGCTCTCTAAGATTTTTGGAAGATTAGAACATTTTCAGAAGAATAGGCAAGACAGCAATATCAAGCGATCGCTAAACTGAACAGCCATAAGCAAATAACTCGCTTTACATGGCAGCAGTGGAGTTTGTGATATGACAGGAATCAAGAAGAAGCCCGATCTGAGCGATCCAAAACTGCGGGCAAAGCTAGCTCAAGGGATGGGTCATAACTACTATGGAGAACCTGCTTGGCCTAACGATCTGCTTTATATTTTTCCAGTGGTGATTTTAGGAACCATTGCATTGTGTGTAGGGCTGGCAGTTCTCGATCCAGCGATGGTAGGAGAACCGGCAAATCCTTTTGCGACTCCTCAAGAGATTTTGCCAGAGTGGTACCTCTATCCGACGTTTCAAATATTTCGCGTTGTTCCTAACAAACTATTGGGAGTTGTACTCAATGCTTCGATTCCCTTAGGATTAATCGCGATTCCTTTCATCGAAAACGTTAACAAGTTCCAAAACCCATTCCGTCGCCCAGTTTCCACCGTTGTTTTCTTACTGGGTACCTTAGTTACACTCTGGCTGGGAATTGGTGCTACTTTACCAATTGACAAATCCCTGACTTTGGGTTTGTTCTAAAGTTGCTGAAGCGTGGCAGTTATTTCAAAGCGATCGCCTCCAGCACCGAAATCTAGCAGAGAAAGCGCGATCGCTTATTGTTCTAAACTTCCAAAGACTGGTATCTGTAAAAAACTGAGCGATGAGACTGAGTACTGAATTTCAGACTTTTAGAAGATTCAATCACTATCAGAGGATAGAGGCTACGGAGTCTTTGCTTTTTGTAAAGTAGGTGTCAGTCTAAAGTTTAAAAGTTACCAAAATCTATGGTAGTACCAGGCAAAGAAGGTTCAGGCACAGACCCAATGAGTGAAGCGATCGCTACAGCAATTCAGTTTGCTAAATTGGCTTCTGATACATTGCAGTCTACTGCTGAAAACGTTACTAGCACGACTACTGCCGTAGGAGAAACGGTTGGATCTGCGGCTGTGCGCTTCGTGGAGCAGGGAACGGAAAACGTCGGCAAAATCGTCACCCCAATCGCTGAAAATCCAGTCGTGAAGTTTGCTGCCAAGGTTCCAGGCATCAATTGGCTAACGACTGCATTGGGTCAAGTTGATGCCCAAAAAGCTCAGAATGAGGTAAACAAGCTCCGACAGGAATATCCTCTAGAAAGCTCTGAGCAGTTGGCTCACCGAATTATTGTTGACACTTCCCTGAAAGGCGGGGGAATTGGATTACTCACTAACTTCGTGCCTCCGATAGCGCTCACTCTGTTTGCAGTCGATGTGGCAGCGGTTACAGCGCTTCAAGCAGAGATGATCTACCGCATTGCGGCTGCATACGGTTTTTCGTTAGAAGATCCAACTCGACGAGGCGAAGTCCTAGCCATTTTCGGTTTGTCTGTTGGCGGTTCTGGAGTCCTGAAAGTTGGACTAGGCTTTATCGAACTCTTGCCTGTAATCGGTGCTGTCGTTGGAGCGTCGAATAACGCCGCATTGCTTTACTCGCTGGGATCTGTCGCCTGTCGATTCTACGAAGTGAAAAGAAAGTTCAAAGCTCAAGCTGAGGGGAATGGTGTTGGGAGTGTTGCTAGCTAGCTTCTAAAAGCGCTTGTTTGGTAAAGGAGAAAAGGTTTCATGACTCTCTTGGTTGGGCGATCGCAAAATAGCTACCAACTTCAGCCTAGACAAACTTTACTACCAGCGTATTCCTTAGCAGTTAATGGTGCCAGAAGCGATCGCCTCCAATTTCTGTGCATCAAGCACCGTAATTTTTCCACCCCGACTGTAAGCCATAACCGGCTTCAAATTTTTAAATAGTCGCACGCACTCCTCATAGGTAATACCAATACTGCGAGCCATTTGATAATAAGAAAGCTTCTCCTTCAAACACTGACCTTCCGCCGCTGGAGAGGTACCATATCGAGTTGCAGAATACTGAATCAATCTAGCTAAGCGCACAATTGCCCGCTCAGAAACCAATCCATGCACCGTTTCATGGAGTTGTTGCAGCCTAGAATTGAAAACCATCAGCATTCGTAAGGCAATTTCCGGGGTTTGCTGAATCGCTTCTAGCAGCGCATCTCTTTTTACCGTCAGAATCTGAGAATCACACTCAGCAGTGACGGTTGCTGGAGCAATTCCATCACCCAATAAGGCGGGAGCCGCAAAGATTTCCCCTGGTGGCAAAGTACGGAGAATCGTTTCCTTGCCGGTTATTGCCGTTTTAACGACTTGTAAGGAACCGCTCAGGAGAGCATATAGCTTTGCAGGAAGGCGATCGCCTTCCTGCATGACAATCTCTGTTTGGCTGTAGTGCTGCACCTGCGTGTGGGGTTGTAAACGCTCTAATTCTGGCAAAGTTAAATCTACAAAAACCAAAATCCGAGAAAGCTGTTCGACCGTTGCCTGCATTTTTTCTGAGCTTCGAGAAGACGATAAGACGACAAGAAAATCATGGGAGCATCCCACCTAATGTATGCGCCCACACCCTTCAGGGCGAGGCTGGCGCGTGCAAAGGTTGCCGGGAGCAGCCTGAAGAATTTTAGCCTGCCGGGAGCAGGCTTCGTTTATGTAGCGCCACGCTTCAGAGTCAGGTTTCCCAGTTTTATCCAATTTTTCTCTAGCCGTGAAAGCGAGTTAAAAAAGTTTTTGCCTTGACAAAATGTAGTCATAATGAGTACGCTTAATAGAAGTTCATCATTCAGATCGCTTGTAGTCAAGGAGTGAAATTCATGTTTCCCAATCGAGAAGGACAAAAAGTTCCCAACGTCACCTTCCGTACTCGCCATGACAACGAGTGGGTGAATGTGACGACTAACGACTTATTTGCTGGGAAGACAGTGGTTGTTTTCTCGCTACCGGGTGCTTTTACTCCGACGTGTTCATCAACCCATCTCCCTGGCTACAACGAGTTGGCTAAGGTCTTTCATGAAAATGGCGTTGATGACATTCTCTGTATTTCCGTCAATGATGCCTTTGTGATGAATGAATGGGCTAAATCCCAAGAAGCAGAGAATCTAACTCTGCTACCCGATGGAAATGGTGAATTCACCGAAGGCATGGGAATGCTGGTTGATAAAGCTGAGTTAGGGTTTGGGAAGCGGTCGTGGCGTTATTCCATGCTGGTGAAGGATGGCACGATTGAAAAGATGTTTATTGAGCCAGTTGTGGAGGGAGACCCCTTTGAGGTGTCTGATGCCCAGACAATGCTCAACTATATCAATCCTGAGGCAGCAAAGCCTCAGATCGTTTCCCTGTTCACAAAAGTAGGTTGTCCTTTCTGCTCTCGTGCAAAGGTGATGCTGAAGGAGCATGGGTTGGATTACGAAGAAATTGTCTTAGGCAAAGAAATTACTACTCGCTCTTTACGGGCTGTCACAGGCGGAACAACGGTTCCCCAAGTATTTATTGATGGCAAGTTGATTGGGGGTTCTGAGAAGCTAGAAGCTTACCTCAGTGCTAGATAGAAGAAGGCAAAAAACAGCCAGTCACCTCAAGTAAGCGATTCTGTCCTTAACTGAGTCCTTAACTGAGGAAAGAGCGATCGCTTCTAGATTTTGTCCTAGGCGCGATCGCTCTCGCATTTATGTTGGTTAGCGATCGCTTCGGGAAGAGTAACGTGATGTGAATGCGAGGGTTTACCTACACCAAAACCCCTGAAAGCTAACGATAACTTGTTAGAGTAAACAATAAGGGGTTAGGAAATTAGGATATGGATACACAATTCCAACACCGGATGTTACCTCAAGCGACCCATGACGAGTTAGCACGCCAAAACTTTGTCAATAGCTTAAAAGGCTACCTGACCAGTCAGATTACCCCAGGAAATAAAGCAATTTACGAGAAGCGGCTTAAACCGCAGTTTGAGCAGGAGCATCAGCGATCGCCTCAAGATCGGCATGAAGTTCGCCGTCTGATGCAGCACGAACCCTATTACCGAATGTGGGGTGCATTGCGGCGTACCACTCAAGAAATGATGTGGGATTCAGTCAATACTAGCGTCGATCGGCAGCTTGCCGATTTAATTGAGCAGGCGCGGGACAAGGATAGCCCTTTGGGTTCTTTAACCTTAAATGCAGATTTAAAAATACCCGCCTATCACACCGCAGTCGATATTCACTGTATGCCGGGTGGATACCACAGCGAATATACCGAAAACGACATCGCAGCAGGGGCTGTCTACGATCGCGGTGTTTACGTTTATGTAATGGGTCGTCTAGGGCCAATGAATGACGACTTAGGGCAGTCTGTGGTTCGCAATTACTTACAGCCGCAGCATCCCAACTTCCGTCCTCGAAAAATTCTCGACATCGGATGTTCCGTCGGTCACAGCACGCTTCCTTATGTGGATGCTTACCCAGAAGCTGAAGTTTATGCGATTGATGTAGCGGCACCGATGCTGCGGTACGCTCATGCAAGAGCGGAGGCTTTGGGTAAGCGAGTACACTTCTCGCAGCAGAATGGTGAGTCTACAGATTTCCCCGATGAGTCGTTCGATCTGATCGTCTCCCATATTTTGTTGCACGAAGCATCGCCACCAGCGATCGCGAATATTCTGCGCGAATGCTATCGACTATTAGCACCGGGTGGACTGATGGTTCATGTGGAAGCTCCCCTTTATCAAAACATGGAACCCTACAGCGCCTTCATGTTTGATTGGGAAACGCAAAATAACAACGAACCTTGGTGGAGTGCCATGCGCGATCTAGACTTGGTAGCGCTGACTAGCCAAGCTGGTTTCGAAGCAGATAAAATTACCCCAACTGTTGCTGCTACAGGTGGCTGGAAAGGCACATCCCAAGGAGGCGGTTTTGGCAGTCGGGGCAATTGGTTTCTATTGGTTGCCAGTAAATAAGTCACCAGTCATTAGCGATCGGCCATCAGTGATGAGTGAGTAACGACTGACTAAAGACTCGTTATGAGACTTCTGGTAAAAATCATCGACTGGTTGATTTGATTGGGTAAAAAAGAAGGAAAAAATAGTTACTTTAACCTTTCCCCGACTTCTATAAAAAGTCTATTTCCAGCATTTTTTACCCATTTGTCAAAAACGACGAAATACAAATAAAGTTATTCAAGAGAATTTGTAGTAATGGCAAAAAAAGCTAAGGGAAAAAAACCTATTTATTTTGAAAATCCCGAAAGCGACAAGTTACTGGCAATGGTTTTGGCGCTAACTGGGGAAGTCTCTGTTCTACACGAACGTCTCGATACAGTTGAACGGTTGGCTCAAACAAAAGGTGTGATTTCGATTGAAGAAATTGAGAATTACCAGCCAAGTGAGCAGGTAGAACAAGAGAGAGAACAGTGGCGACAAGCCTATCTCGAGAGAATTCTACGGGTTGTCAAAGAGGAACTGGATACATTAACTGAATAAGCAGAATATAAAAGTCACAAATCCTAAATTTATAGATTGAGATTGAGCAGATTTAAACTTGTTCCAGGTATCTTGATGATGAAACGTTGGTTGAGGGTTGTATTTGGCACTAGCCTACTGGTGGCGCTGCCGCTAGGAGCGATCGTTTCTGCTCAAAGTGTCATTAACAAAGCCACTTGCACCTACAATGGCAAGCCACTTTACGGCAAAATAAAAATTAGACCTCTTGCAAAAGTCGTCGCTGGGGTAATATGGGGTCTAAAATTAGACGATTGCTAGCTGCCAGTCATAAGTTTTACTCATCTTACCTTTGACTGAGCCGAAGTTCATA
>NZ_JAMPKB010000146.1:0-6297 GCF_039961925.1 Trichocoleus sp. DQ-U1
TTGATGATGTCTACTTTCTTTATAAATTCTTTTGAGAATCCTTTGAGTTTCTCGGCTTAAATCTCTAATAAATCTCATAAGTCTCTTGTTTTCTTGACTTTTGTTTTAGCTTATTCTACTTTTTATTATGTGTAATTTATTTTACATAAGCACTTACAACATGTGTTCGGTTGACTGGTTTCTGCAACATTGCACCCTTTTTGATCAGGCTTCCCCGAAACAACAATCTCCGAAGCCATCTGACCTACCAACAACAGGGGATATTAATGGCCCGTATTCGCTTAAGCTCCAGGACGATGCGAAGAGAGGAAATCTCAGCACAGCGAAGGCTTACATCCGTGCCTATTGGCAAACTGGAATGCCGTATACTGACATCCAGTTCTGGCTCTTCTATGCCTACAACGGTCCCGCAACCATACATGTCAATCTTCTGTTGGCTGATACAATAACGGCGACCGCTGATAGAACCTTAATGCCTGCTGGTGAACACTACGGTGACTGGGAATGCTGCGTACTCCGCATTGATAACTTCACGAAGCAGTTGATTGGTGTCTGTCTTTTGCAACACGGTGTTGGGGAGTACTTCAACGAGCAGCAATTGAGTCGATTTCAGCGTGTTAATGGACAGCACATCGTTGTCTATCCTTCCCTTAATGGGCATGCACTCTACTCAGGTGTAGGTCGAAACTACACTGCACATGGCAAAAAGGACTATGTTGTAGCAGGTGTTGAATGGATGGTACGAAATGATACGGCAGATGGCGGACAAACACTTGATTGCAGCTCAAATCACGAAATTATTTCGATGAGTTGGCTTGGGGAGCAGGATTTTCCATCGCCGAAGTGGGTATCATACCCCTGTCGGTGGGGCCCTAAAGATATACCCCAGTCAGACGTGCCTTTGGGTCATATTGAAGCCATTATCAATGACCTTGGATTTAGTGGAGTACCTGGCCCCATCAAGTCTAAAATTGCTGACGCAATTCGAGATCAAATTAAGCAACAGTTCAGAGTCGATTTGAATGGTCCGCCTGGTCCGCCATGGAATAGTCAAGGAAAAACCTGGAAGGGGCAGTATCAGTAGATCGAAAATTCTCTAAGAAAGGGGTAGAGTCAGGCAAGCTATAAAAGATCAAACCGTTGCCGTGACTCTGATTCCCCTCCATTATCTGCCAGTGCGATCGCCGGTCGGCGTTGCTGAGTAGAGGGAGGAATCCAGTAGGAATCGGAACATCCCAAAATCTCAAGTAGTGAAGTAGCAAACGGATTGAATGCCTCAGCATTGCTTCAGATTTGGAATAGCACAGAGTTTTGCGATGTAATCGTGCCAGATAGTGACGCAAGCGTGTATTTTCACCTTCGACTCGTGTCATATAGGTTTTGCTCACAATCTGGTCGCCTGGTAGAATAAACCCCGTATAAACACTTCAAGCATCGGTGACATAGAAAAACACTGCCAGGCTCCAACAATGAACCATAACGGTGTAAAAGTCTTTGCACTGTGGTCACCTAATACCCAACCCAGGATACCAGCTCTAAAGTGGTCTACTGCGCTCCAGAGCCAGATTTTGTTTTTTTCACCCCAATAAAAGTTTCTAGTTCATCGAGTTCACCCACTTGTGGAGTCTCCTCTGGATCATAAGCATCGGGCAGGTGTCTTCCAACCTGTTTGACCCAGTAAATGACAGTGGTATGGTGAACACCTGTGACTCGTTCAATGCCTCGAAAGCCCATACCATTGACATACCGTAAGCACAAGTTTGCACCTGTCAGCGATACCCTACTCAGGCTTGCACTACTCAAATTCGCCTTGGTCAGAGTTGCATCACTCAAGTCGGCTCCATTCAAATTTGCCTGGTTTAGGTTTATTTCACTAAGGTCTGCACCTTTGAGGTCTACCCCTCTCAGATTTGCCCCATTAAATTGTCTTTGTCCTGATGCGTATCTTTCTAGAAGTTCTTCAGCATTCATTGTTGGTTGAGCAATTATCGCGCACTTGCATCAGTTTAAGACACCGGGCGAATAGGAAATCGCTGGGGCGTTGTTTTAAACCCGCCTGCGCGGGTTTAGTCTGTGTAGGCGCGATTTCTAAACGCCAGAGCTAATACAAATTTTAAACGCTCGGATTAATGCAAATTCTAATTGTCGGAGCTAATCTTAATTGCTTTATTTGGCTAACACACCATTGAGGAAAATATCAGCCAACCCTTCTGCCATTTCTTGCATTGCTTTCGGTGAAGCATTTTCTCCCAATAGGGTGTCGTGACTAAAACCGGCAATTGTGAACATCCCTAAGAAAACTTGGGCGACAATTCTCGGATTCATGCGGCGATAGGTGCCTCTATCCATTGCAGTTTGAAAGAAAGCTTCCGCCACATCCGTCATTTTGACAATGACTTCAGCTTGGATGCGATCGCGTAACTCTGGATGAAACTGCGCTTCTGTAAAACAAACCCGCAGCATATCCGCATTTTCACGTAGATTCATCATCCGCCGATGCATCACCTGAGCCACAGCTTTATAGCTGCCCATTTCACTCAATTCGGTTAACAAATCCGTGAGAATTTCCACCCAGCCTTGCGTCGCCACCTCAATCAAGATCGCCTTTTTGTTTGGGAAATGACGAAACAACGTTCCTTCTGCAACCCCTGCCGTCGCAGCAAGATCGCGGGTTGTTGTCCCCTCATATCCCTGGCGGGCAAATAACCGCTGTGCTGCCTGTAAAATTCGGGTGTGAGTATCGTCTTCAGTATGAGCAACTTGCTTAGTTGTTCCTACCGTTTTCCGGTTAAAAATTCCCATATTAAGAAATAAATGGATGGATTACCACTAACACCCTAATGCAATTGTGCTATAGGCGAGTAATCAATCACCCAAACCTTCACAGATTGTTAACACCACACAATCCACGTTAGAGTCAATATCTTGGAATTAGCGCTGCTTAATCTTTAGTATTGTATGAGTCAGTTTTGTCGATTCCTGTGTGTGTCAATCCCAACGACAGCACAACCGTTACGGGAAAGTTTGAACCCCAGCCCTCAACCGTCAAGACAGCGTCAGTGGCAAAGCATTCTGGCTTTTCTGCTCGCGCTGCTGCTGGGGTGGGGTATGCAGCCCAATGTGGCGTTAGCTCGTACCCAGACCCTTGAAAAGGCGGATGTGACTGCCACACCCCAATCGATTCAGCCCTACTTAGACCGGGTGATTCAGCGGGTGACAGAGTTTCGCTTAGAGAATGGTCTGAAGTTTATTGTATTGGAACGGCACCAAGCGCCGGTTGTGTCGTTTTACACCTATGCCGATGTGGGCGGTGCCAACGAACCCAATGGTCAAACAGGCGTTGCTCACTTTCTAGAGCATTTAGCTTTTAAGGGAACCACCCGCATTGGCACGCAGGACTACAAGGCAGAAAAGCCGCTTTTAGACCGCTTAGACCAGTTAGCCGAACAAATTCAGGCAGCAAAAGCGGCAAAGAAATCGGCAGAAGTGACAAGGTTGCAGGCAGAATTTAACAAAGTTGAAGCCGAAGCAGCGAAATATGTCAAGCAAAATGAACTAGGTCAGATTGTCGAACAAGCGGGCGGCGTCGGTCTAAACGCGGCAACCTCTACAGATTCCACGGTCTATTTCTACAGCTTTCCCTCTAACAAGTTAGAGCTGTGGATGTCGCTGGAGTCGGAGCGGTTTTTAGATCCGGTGTTTCGAGAATTTTATAAAGAGAAAGAAGTCATCCTGGAAGAGCGACGGTTGCGAACCGATAACTCGCCCATCGGTCAAATGATTGAGGCTTTTCTGGATGCGGCTTTCAAAGTGCATCCCTATAAGCGTCCAGTGATTGGCTATGACCAGGACATCCGCAATCTTACCCGCGAAAATGTGCAGAAGTTTTTTGACACGCACTACGTCCCCAGCAAGTTAACTATTGCGGTCGTTGGGGATGTTAACCCAACGGAAGTGAAACGGCTGGCTCAAGTTTATTTTGGACGTTACAAAGCGAGAACAGCGGAACGGGAGCAATTACCGACGGAACCCAAGCAAACGGAAGCGCAGGATGTCACCTTGCGGCTGCAATCCCAACCTTGGTATCTAGAAGGCTATCACCGTCCGGCGATGAATCATCCGGATCATGCAATTTATGAACTGATCGGTCGATTGTTGAGCGATGGTCGGACTTCTCGCCTCTACAAGTCTTTAGTAGAAGAGCAGCAAGTCGCTCTGAATGCGGAAGGTTTTAGTGGCTTTCCGGGAGATAAGTATCCGAATTTGATGCTGTTCTATGCGCTGACAGCTCCTGGTCATACAGTGGATGAAGTGGCAGCGTCTTTGAGCAAGGAAATTGAGCGGCTGAAGACGGAACCCGTAGCGGCGATAGATTTGGATCGGGTGAAGACCCAGGCAAGAGCTGATTTATTGCGATCGCTCGATTCCAATATGGGCATGGCGATGTCGCTAGTGGACTATGAAGTGAAAACCGGCTCGTGGCGGAACCTGTTTAAGCAACTAGATGCGATCGCTACCGTGACACCCGCAGAGATTCAGCGAGTGGCGAAAGAAACTTTCCAGCCACAAAACCGGACAATTGGGCGAATTCTGCCTAAACAGGACTGAGGACTGAGGACTGAGGACTAAGGACTGAGGTTTGAGGACTGCGAGGAAGAGGAAGAAGGAAGAGGAATGAGTATGCAGTGGTTTAGGCAGAATTTGCTGAAGAAGGGCAAAGGAAAACAAAGGAAAAACTATTTTCTATTTCTTTTGACTTTCTCCTTGATACTTTTGACATTTTTGATGCCAGCGGTAGCGGATACAGCGCGACATTATACGGAGTTGAAGTTTCCCCCGTTGCCGGAAATTCAGGTACCCCCGTACACGCGCTATCAGATGGACAATGGGATGATTGTGTATCTGATGGAAGATCACGAACTTCCTCTCGTGAGTGGCACGGCGATGATTCGCACCGGCGCTCGTCTGGAACCAGAAAACGAGGTAGGTTTGGCTACGTTGGTTGGGGAAGTCCTGCGGACTGGCGGAACCGCGAAGCACTCCAGCGATGAACTAAACCAATTGTTGGAACAACGCGCCGCTTCGGTAGAGAGCAGTATTGTTAGCACTGCGGGTAGTGCTGACTTTACGACGCTCTCTGAAGACTTGAAGGACGTATTTAGTTTGTTTGCTGAGGTAATCCAAGAGCCGATTTTTGCACAGGAAAAGCTAGATTTAGCCAAGACGCAACAGCGCGGTGAAATTGCGCGGCGGAATGACGACCCAGGTGGTATTGCTTCCCGCGAATTTGAGAAATTAGTCTATGGCAACAATAGCCCCTATGCTCGCACCGTAGAATATGCAACCTTAGACAACATTTCCCGCGATGACTTAATTGGTTTCTACCAGAAATATTTTCATCCGAAGAATATGATTCTGGGCATCGTGGGGGATTTTGACAGTAAGGCGATGCGTCAGATGATTCAGGAAAAGTTTGGCAACTGGAAGCCAAAAGGCACAGCGCAAACTCCACCGATACCAGGGGCGGAACAGGCAAAGCGGGGAGGAGTGTATCTGGTAAATCAGCCGCAGCTAACCCAGAGTAATATTGTCATGGGTCATCTGGGCGGTCAATTGAACAGTCCTGACTATGCGGCTCTGTCAGTATTAAATGGAGTGTTAAACGGTTTTGGCGGACGGTTGTTTAACGAAGTGCGATCGCGCCAAGGTCTCGCTTACACGGTGTACGGTTATTGGGGCGCTCAATATGACTACCCCGGCGTATTCCTCGCTGGGGGACAGACTCGCTCAGATGCGACTGTACCCTTCATTAAGGGCGTCTTATCGGAAATCGAGCGCATCCGCACCAATCCAGTGACGCCAGCAGAACTTTCCTACGCCAAGGAATCGGAACTCAATTCTTTTGTTTTTAAGTTCCAAGATCCCAGCCAAACTCTGTCGCGATTGATGCGATATGAATATTACGGCTACCCGAAGGATTTTATCTTTCGTTACCAGCGCGACGTGGAAGCAACCACGATTGAGGATATTCAACGGGTTGCTGAAAAATATCTCCAGCCAGAGAACATTGTCACGCTGGTGGTTGGAAATGCTGCTGCAATTCAGCCGCCTCTAACCAGCATCACGCCCAATGTTACGTCGATAGATATTGCGATTCCAGGAGCATCAAAAAATAGTTAGTCCTTAGGGCGTGTCATCAATTCAACCAGATGACCGTAGCAGCGAGGTGAATCGCACCGAGAAAGTTAACCGCACGCTTGTCGTAGCGCGTTGCAATCGCTCGATACTGCTTGAGTT
>NZ_JAMPKB010000147.1:0-5827 GCF_039961925.1 Trichocoleus sp. DQ-U1
AGAACAATACCGCAATCGTCGTCGGCGATTTGGATTCCGTTTCAACCTCATTGCCGCGATCGTTAATATTGAACTGCTCCGTTCCCAATCTGCCTGATTCACGCAAGAGGTCTTGTGTAAGGCAACTGACGTAAATCGGCAACCGTGGGTGCGCGATCGCCCAACACCCTCTTCAATTCTTCTTGCAATTTCGCTTCTATTTCTGGGTGCTGTGCAAGTAGAAACCATGTCCATGTCATGGCGTTAGCAGTCGTTTCGTGACCCGCCAAAAATAGAGTCATTGCTTCATCTCGCACTTGGCGATCGCTCATCCCAGTTCCATCAGATTCATCCCGCACTTGAAGCAATAAAGAGAGTAAATCGCCTGTGTCCTTACCGCTAGCTCGTCGCTCGTTAATAATGCGATAGACAATCGCATCCAATTTTTCAATTGCTCGTTGGTAGCGTAAGTTACTAGGAGTAGGCACCCAACCAGGAAGGAAATATTGATTAGCAAGATTGGAATTAAAATCCATCACTGCATTTAGCGCCGCCTGCACTCCTTCCGCTTCATCTTTAATATCAACATCAAACAGTGTTTTTGACACAATTTCTTCGGTCAGCAACATCATATCTTGATGAATATCGCGGATTTCGCCATCGCGCCATTGGTCAATTAATTGCTCAGTATAGTCAACCATTACCTTCCCATAGGCGACAACTCGTTCCTGATGAAAAGCTGGTTGAACCAAACGGCGTTGACGCTGCCAAAAGTCGCCTTCACTGGTCAGTAAGCCGTTCCCTACAACGCGCAGTCCGCGTCGGTACACGCTACTTTTAACAAAGTTGGGGTATTGAGTGACCAATACTTGCTCGATCAAGTCGGGATGGTTGGCTAAAAAAGCTGGAAATGGCCCAAACTGCCAGCAAACAAGATCGCCATACTCTCTAGCACATTTGCTCAAGAACTTAAGTGGATCGCGGTTTATTTCTGGAAGATGACCTACAAGAAAATGACCTTTAGGGCCAGGTGGTAAATGTACTGCGGGCATAAACAAATCGGTTAAAAATGCTTTTAGGGATAATCAAATGGTTTTATGGCTGCTCATGCCGAAAGGTAGTTACCATCTCGGTTTTGGTTGAGTTTGAGCTGTTAAGAGCAACTTTCAAGCCTTACCTGATGGAACATTGACTGTTAGAGCGATCGCTACTTTTTCTTAAAGAGCGCCTATCTAAATTTTAACTAAAACAAATTTGTCCTAAATCAAATGGCACTTACACGTGTGCGCGAAGTCCTGGGGACACGCTTTGCGATCGCTTCTGCCATCCCTCGTCTGCAAAAGTGCAGGTCAGCACCAGCGTAAGCAATAGTCATTAACAAAAGCAAGCTAGTTAAGGTAAGACTTTGGGACAGAATAATAAATAAAAATTAGCCCTTCCATCGAAAGGGCTAAAGTAAACTATCGATTAGTCTTTTTTTGGGAAAAAAACCTAAATCAATGAACATCAATAACAGGTTGAAGCAGAAGCGCGATCGCGCCAACACTGACAAAAGACAAAGTTACCCAAAAGAAGATTCGCATTCTATTTTCCTACCTTGATTTAATTTCTGATGCTTTACACAGTTCAATTTACTGGGATCGTAGTGAAGAGTTACGAATTGCCTAATCCACCTAGGGACAGAGAAAGCTCTCAATAGAAAGAAAGAGTGAATAGCCGAGGTGCGATCGCTCCTGCTATCCGTCCTGCTTGCTCTACCTATCTGGACAAAGCTTGGATAGAGTCAGACTATCTGCTGCTAATCTTTGCAATGGTTTCAAAATGAAGTTTTGGCGATGGTGCAGCGTGACTAATTAGCGTTATGCAATGCGCTACGCAGATTGAGTCATCGCTGTAAGATGGGGCGAGACGCTGGGTGAGGAGAAATGGCTGCCAAAGACTTATTCCATAATGCGGTGAAACAGGCACTCCTAAAGGAGCAGTGGACGATTACGGCAGATCCTCTGACAATTAAAATTGAGGGCGTGAAGTTTGAGATTGACTTAGCAGCAGAAAAGGTCTTTGCGGCTGAGAAGGCGGGGCGAAAAATCGCAGTTGAAGTCAAAAGCTTTTTGAGCAACTCTGCGATCGCTGACTTTCATGTAGCCTTGGGTCAATTTTTGAACTATCGGCTTGCCCTACAAATGCGTGACCCAGACAGGACGCTGTATTTAGCGATACCGTTTGATACATTTGACTCCTTCTTTCAAGAGCGGTTTGTTCAAGAAGCGGTCAAGATTTATCAACTAAAGCTCGTCGTTTACGATCCAAGCAAGGAGGTAGTTATCGAATGGAAAGATTAGAACACTACCGCGAATGCGTCCGTAAACTGTTAACTGAACAGGCGACGCTAGAAGAGCGTAATCCAGACATTGAGTGCCAGCTTGCTTTTGATGCGGAACATGACCACTATCAGTTGCTGGATGTTGGCTGGGAAGGACTGAAGCGGGTTTACAACTGTTTCATCCATTTGGATATTAAGGATGACAAAATTTGGATTCAGCGCAATATGACTGAAGTGGACATTGCGCGCGAATTAGTAAACATGGGGGTGCCGAAGGAGGATATTGTCCTGGGGTTACATCCGCCGTATAAGCGTCCGTACACAGGGTATGGAGTTGCTTAATCGCTCCTGCCATCCCTCGTCTACCACCCTGCTTGCTCTACCGATCTGGACAACCTGGATATGGTGATGCTACCGACTGCTCAGGGTTGCAATGGTTTTTACGTGAAGTTTTGGCAGCGATCGCAGCGTGACTAATCAGAGGTTTTGGTGAGCAGTGCCTATCCTACTAGCTCGGTCGCAACATAATGTTAACCCCCGGTTTTACGTTTTGGGCATCTCGATCAACCATTTCCCCAGATCGGTGTAAAGGATAAGGGGCAAAAGGTACATACAATCCTGCAATCGGTTTATTGGCTCAAGCCGCGTTTCAGAAAGGCGTTCTTCAACACGCGCAAGTATGCAAGCAAGAGTTGCCGGATTTCGTCTGCCCTCTCCGTAGTGAACGATGGTGTTATTCAGCTCTTCATTTACGATCTGTTGAGCCTCTGCTGACTGAAGAATGGCAGGGTTCAGTCCAACAAACGGTGGACGACCGAACATTCGCTCAAATTCATGAAATCCACGAACAAGCAAAAACAGGTCGTAGAATGGAACACAGGTAGCTCGAAGCCAGATCCACATAAATCGAGGATCGGTGGAGTTCGGGGCTTCACGGTGACATCGGCGACACAAAAGAACCAAGTTGTCGACGGACAGTGACCCACGTCGTGATTTTGGTATGATATGGCATTTTTGTAGTCGTGATTTGTAGCCGCAATGCCAGCATCGCTCGTGTGCCTCAGCCCAGTCGACTGCCAATCCAGCCTCATCTTCACGGCTAGCCCAGTAGTTCACAATCTCTTGACAAGTTGGTTCCTCTTCATTCAGATCCATAGTATCTAGACGCTTAACTGTCTACTACGGCGCTCCTAGCAGTTTAGCGCGCTTGTAGAGAGCGTGGAACCGTTCAAGTTTAATGCGATCGCCTATCGCCTATCGATTAGGTTCACGAATTTTCCTCTGTCAGCTACCATTTTTCTACTTAAACCCAATCAGCCATCAGCACTTAAGGAAGCAAGTCCAGCACAGATAAACGGCTGATAATTTGCCCTGCGATCGCAACAGGCACTTCATCAGAAAGTTGATAATCTTGACGATGCTGGTAGATGGATTCGGATGTCACAACAGGCTCGGTATAGACCTCAATCTGCTTTTCTGGGAGGTTGATAATCCAGTAAATCTGAATCCCTGCACGAGCGTAGAGACGCTGTTTTGAGGTGCGTTCGCGAAGCGTGTCCCCAGGACATTCGCTCTCTAGGGTAGAGTCGGCAACTTCAATAATCAGAGCGATGTCAGAGGCACCGGGATGACGATCGAGGTAATCGCGGGTATTTCCCCGAACGACCACCACATCTGGCTCTGGCTCACTATCTGCTAGGGTGATAGGTTCTTGGGTATCGACGTACCAGCCTTCTGGAATGACGGCTTCTAAAGCATTTCGAGTCAGTTTTGTGGTCGCACGATGGGGCGGATTTTTCGGCATTTTGTAGACCAACCATCCATCCAGCAGCTCTACCGGATCGTCGTCGCTCAGGATGCCAAGACGAATCATCTGGTGATACTGCTCAACACTCAAACGCCAAACGGGTTCTGTTGGTACTGCCGCAATGGTTTGGGTATTCAGTGTATCAGATGGTATGGATGTGGACACAGGGTATGTGAATTGAGCGCATTTACTGGCAATCCTAGCACTTGTGAAATTGCCTTTATATAGGGGAATGGGGCTGCTTAGGCGAATGCGCGATCGCACCTATCAGAGTCAGTTATGCCATTGAATCGGATGCCAAAACTATCTGGATGCCGACAATGAATCATGTGGTTGGAAGTCAGGATCGTCAAAGTAGTATTGTCCCTTAGCTTTCGCGATCCGTTCAAACAGTTGCGGAATTCCATTGGCAATTACCTTTACGTCTTCGGTTGTGAATGCCCAAACTTCTCGCCCAAAAATTGGATCGGTTCCTTCACAAACGAGTTTGCCTACAATGACCCACCATTCCCAAAGGCGATTTCTACTGTTGAGGCGGCGTACATAACCGTAGGCAATGCAGCGATCGCCCTCAATATCCATGAAACCAGTGAACTGATCGCCCTTAATATCGATGAAACCAGTGAATGGTTTGTCAGTACCTGTCAACTCGTGATAAGTATAGTCCTCTAATGCCCGAATGTGCCAAGGATATTCACTTTGAGCAAAAATTGTGCCACCGTCGAAATGGCTGTGGAGTTGAATCAGTTCCTTTGGCATTTCCGGTTGGCTTTGATTGTCTGACCAATCAATTGGCGATCGCATACTAGGTTTTTGCTCTAGGATGGTTAGCATCTTGAGAAATCGATCTTGCTTCCGTACTGCCCAGCCGATTTCCGGTTGGAGATAGCTATCTTGTTGCCGAACTCCAATAAAGCCTGCAACCACTTCTAAATCAGCTTTTCCTTTAGGGGTAACGAGTGCGATTGGTGCTTTAGAGAGTCCCGTGGGTAATACTGTTGGTGAGATTCCGTCCTCGACCGTGAGTTCTGCACGAGGGATATCTAGAATCGGATTCTTTTGTGTAGGCGCATGGGTGACGGAATGATTAATGTAGGGAAATAGATCGGCTAACCATCCTGTAATCACCTCTCCACCGTATATCTCCTTTGGTTTGTAAATGTGCTGCCAAAATTTCAGTGGAGGTCTACCAGCAACAGTGTCAATCAAAGCGTCACAAATTGGCAACAGCCGTTCTGTCCACCAACCCAAATCGTAAGCAGCGATCGCTTCAACCCGGTGTCGGATACTGCGCCAGTCGGCTTCTATTCCGCGCACTGTAATCCAAGGAATGCCGCAAATGCCACGGACTATATAATCAAAATACTGCTGCAATGCATCCATCATCACCACCTGACTTGCGGTTTGAATGATGGATGTAGTGGTGCTGAAGTTGCACACCATGAGTGAGTGAATATCGGGCTGAACATTGTGACGAATGCGTTCTGACCATTGTTCAATCACTTCAGCCCAGTCACTCGGTTGAGCGAGTTTTTGAGTCTCAACCTTTAACTCCAGCTTGCCTGAATGACCCACAAAACGCGATCGCAACTCTTCGGCATGATTAGACCTCTTGCGTGAATCAGGCAGATTGGGAACGGAGCAGTTCAATATTAACGATCGCGGCAATGAGGTTGAAACGGAATCCAAATCGCCGACGACGATTGCGGTATTGTTCT
>NZ_JAMPKB010000148.1:0-5774 GCF_039961925.1 Trichocoleus sp. DQ-U1
AACTCAAGCAGTATCGAGCGATTGCAACGCGCTACGACAAGCGTGCGGTTAACTTTCTCGGTGCGATTCACCTCGCTGCTACGGTCATCTGGTTGAATTGATGACACGCCCTAACGCCTTTGCGCCTTTGCGCGAAATTGTGGGAAAGTTACTACCGATTGTCAACAATCGTGACGCGATCGCTTACTTGGGTCACGTTATCCTGAGACTTAATCTCATTCACAGCCGTCAGATTCTCCTGAGGTTCGATGATGCGGTTAGTGGAATCGGTTCTCGAAGTTGTAGAAGGCGGTACATCGTAGATAGCCCACTCTTGAATGCCGCGATTGCTCAGAACTGATTCGGCACGTTCGATATCGTCTTCGGTGCCATCTACCATAACCAGATAATCACCGCGAGCCACAAGATTGTTATAAACTTGCGCTCGATCTTCAGGAATTCCCAAACCCAGCAGTGCGCCAATCAAGCCACCTGCGGCTGCGCCGATTCCACTCCCCGCCAGGGTGGTTGCGATCGCAGTTGCGGTAGCACCAGCCAACAAAATCGGGCCAACTCCGGGAATCGCCAATACACCCAAACCGAGTAATAAGCCAGTCAGACCGCCTAAAGCACCCCCTGCGATCGCCCCTGTGGTTGCGCTTTCATCAACGTTATTGTCATCAACGCGATCGCTCATTTCAACGCCAGCGATTTGATCCTGGGGGTCTGCATCTCTGGCAACGACGGAAACTTTACTCATCGGAAAGCCAGAATTACTCAGCTCGTGAAGCGCATCTTCCGTATCCCGACGGCTGACAAAGGCACCAACAGCACGCTTGTGTCGGCTGAAATCGCTGTCATTGACATTATCTTCTGTAGGAACATAGGCAACGGGAGAGGCGGCACCCAGCGGATTCATTCCTAACGAAGAGGAATAACCCGTCGCCAGGGGATCGAGTCCCAATGGGGAAGGATACGTGCTGCTGATCGGATCGAAGGGGGTTGAGGAAGAAGCGCCATAATTGTCAGGAACCGCCGAAACCCCCGTCACATCGTAGACACCCCAATGCTGAATACCTTGCCGGTTCAAAATCGATTCAGCACGATTAATTTCGTCTTGCGTACCCTCAACAATTACTAAATAATCTCCTTGGGAGACTCGGTGGTTGTAAACTTTGGCTTGTTCTTCAGGAATTCCTAAACCTATCAGTGTGCCGACAATGCCACCTGTCGCAGCGCCAACCGCACCCCCGATTAAAGCATCTCCCAGAATAGAAGCGATCGCACCTCCTGCGATAACCGGACCAAATCCCGGAACTGCCAACGCACTTAAGGCTCCTAGGACGCCAACTAAACCGCCGACCGCACCGCCTGCTAAGGCACCCGCCGCTGCACCCCCACCGGCTTCATTGCCACCTCCGTAAGGGTTGACTTCAACACCAGCTACCTCATCTTGCCGGGTGCTATCCCGTGCCACCACAGAAACTGTGTTCATGGCAAAACCAGAGTCCCTAAGCTCGTTGAGCGCATATTCCGCCTGTTCAGGTGTAGAAAATACGCCGACAGCTCGCTTGTTTTGGTCGAGGGTCATTTTTTTCCTCCTAGAAGTATTCAATAACTTCCGTCAGCACAAATACAGAATCAATTTTTTATTTATGCGCTTTGCTTATCTTTCTGTTTTTTTCTACACTTTTCATCAGCCTGGAGATGTAAAATTTTCTCTATCAACAGATGGGTAAAAGATATTCTTCTGTCAGACCCTAATGCATTTTTTGCATCAGTTTTTTTGACGAAAAACTCTTTTTGGTTTTTGCTCATTTTTTTGTATGCCTTTATTCCTTGCCCCTTAGCATGAGTGGAAAGACACTTATACTTTGTCTTATACAGTAAACTTAACCCCAAAACAGAAGCAGCTTCGGGGAAGGGGAAAGAACTTATCTTTTATGAAGTTACTTTTATAAGGAGAGGAGTTGCCAAGAGATTAACGGACATTTATCAGGGAGAACCGGCTCCTAGAGCATGAATGGGGAGATTGTGCCCCGATGACCCTGAGAAATTTTTCCGAACAGAGCGCGGGAATTGCCACTGATTCGTTCGGTTATACCACCACCGATAGAGGGCAACTATCGGTACGCTCATAATCAGAAGTAGTTTAAAAGACGCACCGCCAGTTGATTGCCGTTAAAGGGGTGGATCTTTGTGCAAAAGAAGTGGTTACTACCAACCATCAGTGAAATATTAGCCCAGAGCGAACACAGCGAACAAACTGGGGCAAATTCTGTTATGCCTTCTGTAGAGCAGACAGCAGAAAAAGCGCATGGATTTCGCCCTGCCAGCCGGACGGCACGAGAGTACGCCCGTGCCTCGCGGGAGTGGTGTGGAGCGATCGCTGCCTTGGAACAGTTGCTGCTGCAAGTTCTAGAACCTGCCACTGATTCGCTACAAGATTCGCCACAAACCTTGGGCTTAATTTTAGCGGGTCCTGTGCCGGTTCTGAGCCACCCAGCGGTAATGACTCGCGTTCATACCGGAATTTTTACAGCAGAGCGATTTAATCCTCTGGCATTAATGCCATTTCTGCTGCCTCCCGCAACAACTCAGCAAAAGGAAAACGAACCTCAATCCACTTCCAACTTCCCGTTAATCCCTGCCGATCCCTTAACAAGCGAACAGTTTTGCGTAATTTTCACACCACGGTTTAGTTTGGTGATGGTTGTTGGAGAAGATATTACAGGTGCCCCAGCTTTCCAATATTCTTTTGATCCGCAAGTGGTAGAGCAAGCGTGGCAAACTTTGCGATCGCGCTTGTTGCTGACCAGTCTTCATCAAGTGAGTCAGTTAGAAACTTTAGTCGAACGCTTTGCACCCCAAGCGCCCGATTATCGAACCGTTATGCAATTTAGCCGGTTGCTGTTGAAACATTTGCCCGAAGAAATCAGAGGCGATCGGAAAGACGCCGAGTTTTCCCGTCTTGGGTGTGGGCAAGAAGCAAAAGGTAAAGAGCTAGAAGATAATTCCGAACTGCCAATTTTGAATCCTAAATTAATTGAAAATTCAAAATTTAAAATTCAAAATTCTAATGATGTGGAATTACTTCAAGCGTTTGCCCACGAAGTACGGACGCCCTTGAGTACCATACGCACCTTAACGCGGCTGTTGCTGAAGCGCCGCAACGAATTAGCACCGGACATCATCAGGCGTTTGGAAGCGATCGATCGCGAGTGTACCGAGCAAATTGACCGCATGGAGTTGTTTTTCCGGGCGGTGGAATTAGAAACAGAAACCGTTAAGCGATCGCCCGTTCACCTGACTGCGATGTCGGTGGCGCAGGTCTTCCAAAACAGCATTCCTCGCTGGCAAAAACAAGCAAATCGTCGCAACTTAACCCTAGAGGTGGTATTACCGCAAAAGCTCCCCGCTGTTGTTAGTAATCCCGCCATGCTGGATCAGGTACTAACTGGGTTAATTGAAAACTTCACTCGCAGCATCCCCGCAGGCGGTCATATTCAGGTGGAGGTGACACCCGCCGGAGACCAGCTAAAATTGCAACTCCAGTCTCAAAACCAACCTGACGAAAGCGGCAACTCGCTAGCCGCAGACAACAACCCACCAACGTGCAAGTCAATTGGTCAGCTATTGATGTTTCAGCCAGAAACCGGATGTTTGAGCCTCAATCTCAACGTCACCAAAAATCTCTTCCAAGCGTTAGGAGGAAAACTGATTGTACGGCAACGACCCCAGCAAGGTGAGGTCATGACGGTTTTCCTACCGTTAGATGTGGATGGTTCCGGCATTTGGAATGCTTAATTGGTAATCGCGGGATAGCGATCGCTATCCCGCCACCAATGCAAGTCTTAATATCTAGCATCCGCTCTTCGTTACAGCCGCGATCGCTGGACGGTATCTTTGTGTCTGGGCTATGACAGTGTAGCTACTGCCGCACATCTACACCTGTTGACCCAGCCATGCGACGCCCAAAAATCGGACTGATGCTATTCGCCATGCTTGTTGCCAATGGCGTGACGCCAGTTGCCAATCTTCCAGCACCCTTAACAGCACCCCAAGCGTTGGCTCAAACCCCAAATGCAAGGAAAGCGGAAGCAGAGCGACTGGATGGGCAAGCATTTGACCAGTATCTTGCCAATCAGCAGGAAGCGGCATTACAGTCTTGGCAACAGGCACTCTTGATCTACCAGGAACTCAAAGACCGCCGAGGCGAGGAGTTGGTCCTAGAAAAGATCGACATGGTTTATGAGACTCAAGCAGACCGCCTACGTAAACAAGGAGCTGGGCAGTATTTTACCAGTCAATGGGCAGCTGCATTACAGTCTTTGGAACAGTCACTCTTAATCTACCGGAACATCAAAAACCGAAAAGGCGAGGCATTGGCGCTAGGAGGGATAGGACTGGTTCATGACTCTCTAGGTGACTATGCCAAGGCGATTGATTACACTCAGCAGAGTTTGGCGAGCGCACGAGAAATCAAAGATCGACGCAATGAAGGAGCTTTACTAGGTAATCTGGGAGTGGCTTACCGTCGCCTTGGAGACTATGCTAAAGCGCTTGAATACTCTCAGCAACAGTTAGCGATCGCACAAGAAATTCAAAACCGTGAAAGCGAAGGCATAGCGCTGCAAAATATAGGTTTTACTCTCTATAAACAAGGCAATTTCGTAACCGCAGAGCCAATTTTAATGGATGGAATTAAGGTTCTGGAATCTATTCGAGCGGGCTTAGGCAGTAACGATGCGAATAAAGTGTCAATCTTTGAAAGGCAAGTTGGTACGTACCAGACATTACAAAAAGTCCTCATTGCCCAGAGTAAAACTGAGCCAGCACTGGAAATTGCGGAGCGGGGAAGGGCACGAGCCTTTGTGGAATTACTCGCTGCTAGGTTGCAGGATGACAGGTTACAGGTTGAAGGTTCAGCTCCACCTTCTAACCTTCAACCTCCTACCATTGAGCAAATTAAACAAATTGCTAAAGCGCAAGCCTCCACTCTTGTTCAATATTCGATTATTTACGACACATTCAAAGTTCAAGGTAAACAACAAGCTCAAGAATCAGAACTCTATATTTGGGTCATCAAGCCTACAGGTGAAGTAACGTTTCGCACAGCTGACCTGAAACCTCTGTGGCAAAAACAAAATATTTCTCTAGAAGAACTTGTTACTAGCAGCCGTGATTCCATCGGCGTTAGAGGTCGTGGCCTTGCCGTTGCCTCTAAAGTGGATAAAACCAGCACTAATAAACGATTACAGCAACTGCATCAACTGCTGATTCAACCGATTGCTGACCTATTGCCAAAAGACCCCAACGACCGAATTATTTTCATCCCTCAACGTGAACTGTTCCTAGTTCCCTTCCCAGCACTCCAAGATGCCAGTGGCAAATACTTCATCGAACAACACACTATTGTGACAGCACCCGCTATTCAGGTTCTGGAGCTAACCCACAAGCAACGGCAACGTGTATCGGGAAAGGAAGTGCTAGTGGTAGGCAATCCTACAATGCCTAAAATTGCTCCTAAAATTGGGGAGAAACCGGAGCCGTTATCTCAGCTACCGGGTGCGGAACAGGAAGCAAAAGCGATCGCTTCTCTCCTCAAAACCAAACCTCTGATTGGCAAGCAAGCGACCAAAATAGCGATCGCGCAACAGATGCCCAAAGCGAAGATTATTCGGTAGTCCTAAAAATGTAAGGATAGGAGGGTAGAGTTCCCGCTGTTGTTCGATGTCGAATCCCCGCCCGGCTTGTCCTGCTTGTGATTCCACCCATATTGTGAAGAATGGCAA
>NZ_JAMPKB010000149.1:0-5448 GCF_039961925.1 Trichocoleus sp. DQ-U1
GGAGGGCCAATTAACAGGACGCCTTTGGGAATTTTCGCACCTACGGCGGTGAATTTCTCTGGGAGTTTGAGGAAGGTGACGACTTCTTCAAGTTCTTCTTTGGCTTCTTCGATTCCGGCGACGTCGTCAAATTTGACGCCGGTTTTGGCTTCCATCTGAAATCTAGCTTTTGATTTCCCGAAGTTCATGGCTTGCCCCGGACCGCCAGGAATGTTGCTAGAGCGACGGAATAGGAAGAACAGCCCAGCAATCAACAAAATTGGAAAAATTAAATTCCCCAAAAATCCCCAGATAGCTCCATCGTTGCGAGCGGGATGGGTATCAAAGCTGATATTTGCGTTTCTGAGCTTAGCAATCAATTCTGGGGCAGTTGTTGGCAAATCTACCCGCAGCCGTTGGATGCGGTTATCCAGATCCGGATCGACGGCTTCGACAATTGCTGTCCGACCCCCATCGTAGAGGTCAACACTGGTAACTCTTTGGGCATCTAGGTATTCCAGAAAGCGCCCATAGGTCATGCGGGTACTAGCAGTGTTTTTGCCCATATCGGTGGGAGCAGCAGCAAATGCCCCTTGCCAGAGGAAAAACCCTATGACTAAGGCGGGTAATGTCCAAAGTACTAATATTCTCCAGGAAAATTTCATAAATCGGTTGTCTCTAGATACGGCTAATAGAAGCAGATTCAGCGCAGATAAAGCGTTATCACAAACAAGGGATGAGAGCTGATTGAAGGAACTGAAACATTCCTTTTTTTACCTAATTGAGCAAGACTTTAGGCAGGAAATCCCAGCCAAGAGCTGGATTTGCTACCACCAGGACATTTAGGCTTGTCCCTATAGAGCGAACATTGGCACCTTAAACGTGAACTTAATTAAATTTAACTTAATTCTCATCATTGGATCAACCGAATGCTTTACATATATTATTTAAGGGTTTTTGTCAATAAAAAATAATCATTGAAGATATTCGGCTGTGCGAATCTACGCCCACGCCTGAATATCTTGCACTGAATCAGGAAAATAACCTTCCTCCAAAGGATTGACGCGCCTGCTTCCCAGTTTCAATTCTGGTAAGACAGACGCGCCAGTTGGCTTGAAGCGATCGCTATCAAGCTGAGAAACCCAGTTTCTTTAAGAAACTGGGTTTTTATGAGAGTCAAGGAGAGACGACTAGGCAGGACTTCCAGCCAGTAGTAACCTAGTAGGTTTCTACGTGCCAACGACCAGCCTTCTTGATCGTTCTTTGGTATTCGCTCCAAGTCACCCCATCCTTGGCAGCAGCGGCGGAGAGGGCTTCATCAATGCCCCCTTCCATACCCTTCAAACCGCAGATATAGGTGTGGGTATTCTCTTGCTGAATCATTTTCCAGAGTTCATCAGCGTGTTCAGCCACCCGATCCTGAATGTACATTCTGCCGCCTTCGGGGTTTTTCTGTTCCCGGCTGATGGCATAGGTGAGGCGGAAGTTTTCAGGGTACTGCTGTTGCAGTTCTTCAAGTTCTTCCTTGTACAGGATGTTGGGGCTGGTGGGAATCCCGAAAATGAGCCAAGCTAAACCCTTGTATTCGTAGTCGGTGTTAACTGCTCTTTCATTTTCCTTGAACATCCGCCATAGGTAAGCGCGGAATGGCGCAATACCCGTTCCGGTTGCCAGCATGATCACGTTGACATTCGGATCTTCTGGTAACAACATTTCTTTACCAGTTGGTCCGGTAATTTTCACATCGTCCCCAACCTGGAGATTGCACAGATGGGTAGAGCAAACACCATAGACCATTTCGCCCGTTTCTGGATGCTTATACTCTAGTTGCCGGACACACAGCGATACAGTCTTGTCATCAACCTTGTCGCCATGACGAGTCGAGGCAATCGAGTACAGTCTTAGTTTGTGGGGTTTGCCCTTGTTGTCATTTCCCGGCGGGATGATGCCAATACTTTGACCTTCTAAATAACGGAGATCCCCTTGGGAGATGTCAAAGATCAGGTGACGAACGGTGCCGATCCCACCCTCACCAACTAACTCTTCATTACTCAGACACTTACCAATAAAGGGATTATTCGGGCGGTAGATATTAACGGGAATATCTTTTTCCGTTTTTTCCTTCGCTTGAGTCATAGGCTTACTCTCTTTTGGTGCTTGAGTGTCCTGTGCGACGGTTTGCGAAGTGGCAGGAGCATTCGTTGCACTTGACTCAACGCTTGCGGCAGCAGGGGAGCTGGGGGAGCTGCCCTTAGAGCCATTTGCTCCGTTGTCAGCACCTAGAGGGTGGATGCTGACAATTTTGCCGCCCAAACGAGCGATCCGTTGCATTTCTTGATTCATGCGATTGTAGGGCACTGTGATAAACACGCTGCCACTACGACGAATCGGGTAGTTTACGTTGTCAGTTGCTTCGTTCTGACGCAGGCCCACCACTTCATAAACAAAGACGCGGCTACCAGATTCTGAATTGGCAGTACCGTTGGCTGCTGTGGAATTGTACATTGCTCTTAAATATCTCCGAACCCACCTTCTGTTAACATTCTGCTACAAAGCGGTCTTTCCACCACATATCGCTCTGCTGACCGAGGGCAGGTAAAAGAGGGCAATGACTGAATCTGGATAGTTTCTGGATAGTTAACGTCGCTAATATTAGGGATATTCTTCCTCGCCGGATGGCGATTGGGAAACCCTTCGCTAGCTTTTTTTAGGGTAGCCAGCAATTTATTTAAATAATGTCTCCATTGAGTCAATTTAATTTTTCCTTTCTAAAAATGCACGGCACGCCGTAGCATAAATACTGAGCGAGATGATTCCACTGGGGTTAGCTTGTAGCGTCTATCCCGTTCTGGTAAGATACTGTGTAACATCTAGTATTAAATACTTACTGGACGAAGCTTGAGTCTTCCCCAACGGGCCTTACTCTAGGGTGCTGTAAGCTCCTACTGGTTATGCCTTCTTGCTGTGTCGCAAGAGCTGCAAGAGTAACCAACGGGGTGCCCTCCGGGCTGAGGATTTAGATTGCTTAAAACTCAATGAGAAAAAATTTTTTGCGTTAGAGGGAAGCTATGACCAGTCAGCTGGATCGCGTGGTTCTAATTGGTGTTGCTGGAGACTCCGGATGCGGTAAATCTACATTTTTGCGCCGATTAACAGATTTGTTTGGGGAAGATTTCGTCACGGTGATTTGCCTGGACGATTACCATAGCCTGGATCGGAAACAGCGCAAAGAAACTGGAATTACGGCGCTGAACCCAAAGGCGAATAACTTCGATCTGATGGCCGAGCAGATCAAAGCGCTCAAGAACGGTCAGTCCATTGAAAAGCCAATTTACAACCACGAAACCGGCGAGATCGATCCTCCAGAGCGAGTCGATCCTAACCATATTATTGTGATTGAGGGGCTTCATCCTTTGTATGATGAGCGGGTGCGATCGCTCCTCGACTTCAGCGTTTATCTCGACATCAGCGATGACGTTAAGATTGCCTGGAAGATTCAGCGGGATATGGCTGAGCGCGGGCACCGTTACGAAGACGTACTCGCTGCCATCAACGCTCGCCGCCCAGATTTTACTGCCTACATCGAGCCGCAGAAGGAACACGCTGACGTTGTGATCCAGGTGTTGCCGACGCAATTAGTCAAGGAAGAGAAGGTAGGTCAAATCCTGCGGGTGCGCTTGCTTCAGCGCGATGGCGTGGAAGGTTTTGAGCCAGCTTATCTATTTGATGAAGGGTCTACGATTGATTGGAGACCCTGCGGTCGTAAGCTGACCTGCGGCTACCCTGGCATCAAGATGTACTATGGCCCAGACTCTTACTATGGTCATGAGGTGTCCGTTCTGGAAGTAGATGGTCAGTTCGACAAGCTAGAGGAAGTCATCTACATTGAAAGCCACCTCAGCAAGACTGCGGCTAAGTACCACGGGGAACTGACCGAACTGTTGCTCAAGCATCGGGAATATCCAGGCTCTAATAACGGAACTGGCTTGTTCCAAGTGCTGGTCGGTCTGAAGATGCGGGCAACCTACGAGCGGTTAACGTCTGGAAAGAGCCAACCGTTGGCAGCGACGAAAGTATAAACTAGACCCCCAAGGGTAGGGATGCACGCTCGTGAGTCCCTACGACTGCGTTCAAAGCCTTCTAGCAAGGGCTATCTAAGTGAATTGCTGACGCGAGAGACTGACAAAAGGCTCTCGCATTTTATTTTAGGTATCTAGGTTTTAATAGAGATATAAATTTTGGGATGGGGTTGAGTAGAAATATGAGAGTGTGGGTTGCCAGTTTTTTGCTGCTGTTTGGCTTTGCAGAAATCTATCAGTGGTTGAAACAGTTCACGCTACCGTTGCCAGTGTATATTCTGGGAGGTGCGTTTTTAGCGATCGCATCTAACTACGACAAACTATCTAGCTTTCCTTTTTTGCGAAGCCACGAAGACGAACCAGCGTCGATTAAAGACCAGACGCCGCTAGCCATGCGTTCTGTTTCTAGCCAATCTCCATCGAACCTCACGCCTCAATCGCCTCGTCCCATTTCTTTCAAAATCGAAAAGAAGACGAAAAAAGGCGCGAATAGCAGCCACTCAATCTAGTGCCACTGGGTCGGGGAATTTAATATTTACCGGCTTACCGAAAGGATGAAGAGCCAGCAACCACCGTTGAGTAAAGCAGTAAGAACTGCACCACTAATCACTCCTTTCATCAATCCCCATCTTTGTTGCCGTCTTAGCCAAAAAATTATTGGGATTACATACAGAAGTTAAGACAATCCAATATAAAAAATTAATATTGCTACAATTTAAGCGATCGTAGAAATATACAATAAATTCACGATTGTAGACGATAAAAATCCTAAGATAACCAAAACTAAAATATGTATTCCTAATAGTAAGAATATACTGTTAATCATTTCAGTGATTTCATTCCTTGAGCGCATAATTTTGTTCTTATAAACATGAAATTATTGCTGCTATATTAGGGTGTTATAAAATTTAGCGTTTTATTTAGGGCTAAAGTACAGTAAATAGCAGGCTCCATTTAATAAAGCGGTAAGAACTGCACAAATAATCACCCCTTTCACCATTGCCCCTCGCTGTCGCCGTCTTAGCCAAAAAATAAGCGGAATCACATATAAAAGCTGCCATAAGAATATAGAAATAGCAGAAAACGCCCAAACGATTAAAATAGCGTATCCTCCTCCTAGCAAAGCAGCAATAGGAAAACTTACTAAAAATACTGCTAGACCGGCGATAAGATGCATACCTAATAACAACAGCATTCCGAAAAGTACCCCAAGAAATTCATTTTGATGTTCCATAAAACTCCTGCTGAATCAAATTAATATTTGTTGTTAATAATGGTTAAGTGCTTATGTAAAATAAATTACACATAATAAAAAGTAGAATAAGCTAAAACAAAAGTCAAGAAAACAAGAGACTTATGAGATTTATTAGAGATTTAAGCCGAGAAACTC
>NZ_JAMPKB010000150.1:0-5170 GCF_039961925.1 Trichocoleus sp. DQ-U1
CGGACAGCGATGTCTTTCCGTTTTATGGAGTGGGTGAACGCTAATCGAGATGTATTCTCAGCCTATAAAGCTGCTTTGGGTTTTATTTGGGCTTGAAATCTGTTTAAGTCCCGTTAAGTAACTGTAGTTTTACCAAGAAATTGCAAAAACTCTCTCCAATTTCCCAAAAAAATTTCTCGTTTCTTACGCCTGGAAACGAGAACCTACAATTAACAGCACCGACATAGAATTGCAGCGATACGCTTAGCGCGTATCGCTTCGAGTGTTAAAACCATTTTTTCTATAAATGCCTGCTACAAATAAATGCTCATGAGCTGTAACGAGAAAACAATTACCAATTACCCTTTAGTTCATGTTGTAGCCACAGATACAAATGGTAGAAGTATCGCCCAGGATGCCCGCCAGATAACTTATTCGTGGACTGTGCCATCAGGGAGGATTGCACCCGTTAAGATTGCTTGTTGCCAATCGGAGTCTTCCAGGTAGGCTCCCCGTAGGCTAGCACCAGTCAAGTCGGCTCCCCGCATTTCTGCGACATTCAAGTTAGCTCCCCACAAATAGGCTCCCCGCAAACTTGCTTCACTCAGGTTGGCTTCACGCAAGCTTGCCATATTCAGGTTTGCTCCCGTCATGTCAGCTTCACTCAAATTGGCTTGACTCAAGTCTGCCTTACTTAAGTTCGCTTCACATAAGTCTGCTTTGGCAAGTGAGGAGTGATTTAGATTGGATGCGTGCAAATTTGCTCTAGATAGAATCGTTACACGCATCTGGGCTTCAGACAGATTTGTGGCTGCTAGGTTGGCACCACTCAGATTCGCTCCATTCAGTTTGGTCTCGCTGAGGTTGACGCCATCCAAGTCTATGCCATTGAGATCGACGCCATTTAAGTAAGCTCCTCTCAGGTGTACGCCGTTGAGTATCGTTCCTCGCAGCAATGCGCCGCTCAATCTGGCTCCACTCAGATTTGCCCAACTTAGGTTAGCATCCACCAAGTTAGCCGACCGCAAGTTTATCCCCCGCAGGTCCGAACCGCACAGGTTAACTCCGCGCAAGTTTGACAAACGCAGATTTACTGATGTTAGGATTGCACCACTTAGTTTTGCTCCGACCAGCACCGACTTAACGAGGACAGCTCCTCTTAAGTTGGCTTTTGTCAAGTCTGTCTCGATGAATCGTGCTTCGTTGACTTTGGCAAAACTCAGATCGGCTCGATGCAGGCAGGCTCCACTGAAGTTTGCTCCGATTAGGACTGCGCGACTAAGGTTTGCCGCTGATAGATAGGCTCCTGAAAAGTCTGACCCGCATAGATTGGCTCTTTCCAGGTTTATCCCTATAAGATTTTCGCCGCTAAAATCTCTTTGTCCTTCTTCATAGCGCTGTTTCAGTTCTTGTGCATCCATAGGATTTCTCCAGATTCACTTACAGATAACTTGTCTATTTTTAGAGTTCCCAAATATATCGCCAAAAATGCATTAACTTTTGGGTCATTTTTTGATTTAAGTAGTTTAAATTTTATGAATTTTTTTACATAAAAATTAAGACAATGCGATCGCTTTGTTAGTGGCTCAATTCTCTTGACTGAAGCGAACCGAGTTTTGCCACTCTAGATGCGATCGCTCTCTTTCCATTGCCAAGAGCAAGTCGCGGACTACAGCCCTGAACTAAATGGGCTAAAAGCTAACATCCGTTGAAACGGGTTCAACCGCTTACCAGTAAGCTAAAGCTTACTTTAGCTTCTCGTCAAAATTTATTTCCACCCTCGCGTCAGTGCCATGAGATTACTCAAAGGATGCGATCGCTCAAAATGGAATATCGTCGTCGTAGTCAATCTCATTAGAAAAGGGATCGAACGAGTTTGGCTGAGGATTTTCTGGTGCTGTTTGCAGATCGATCCAGCGCTTCGCCAATTCCAGCGCCTCTGCCTCGGTTTTGGCATTATGAACGGGAATCAGGCATTCTCCACCAGCACTCCAAACCTGAACGCAGAATACTGGTCGTGCTTCAATTAGCCAACCCCTGTAAATTTCTGGTGAACTCATAGCTGATACCACCCAGAGCGATTTTATTGATTATTTTGCTAACCTATCGCGCTCACTTTCGATATAACCGAAAAAAGGCTATTTTTAAAAACTAACACGTTCGCTTCACCGAAAGTGAGTTTTCGGGGAGTTTGTGTAGTATTTTTTGAAAAAAGTCATTTTTGTCATTTCATCCAATGAGACAATTCCTCACTCAAGTCTTTCGCCGAATAAAATTCCAGACGCGCCTGATAGTAGCCATTGCCCTGATGGTTCTAGCTACTCAGCTAATCGCAGCGCCAGTAAATGCTACAGGCGTTTATCAAATTCCCAATTTAGCAGCAGGCGATCGCAACTGGATTCTCGATAAAGCTGAAATTCTCAGTCGCCTTACCGAAGGTCAAATTAACACCGAGTTGGATAAATTAGCCAACGACACAGGCAATCAAGTCCGATTTGTGACCATCCGCCACCTCGATTATGGCGAAACAGTGGAAAGTTTTACCAATCAGTTGTTTGAAAAATGGTTTCCCACGCCAGAAGCGCAAGCGAATCAAATTTTACTGGTGATTGATAGCGTTACGAACAACACTGCGATTCGCACAGGTGAAAAGGTAAAGTCTATCTTGAGCGATGATATCGCCAAGAGCATTGCCGAAGAAACCGTGCTGGTGCCACTGCGGGAAGGCGACAAATACAATCAAGCTTTTTCGGATGCAGGCGATCGCTTAATTGCCGTACTAACAGGTGAGCCAGACCCAGGTCCGCCGGAAGTCAAAGATACGGTTAACGTCGAAAGAACCTTTAAAAAGGCAGAAGAAACCGACACTGGCAACGCGACTATCTGGGTGGTTGGCTTACTGCTTGCTGCCACTGTCATTCCAATGGTGACTTACTTTTTCTATCAAGGCTTCTCCGGCTAGTCTTGAACGTACTCCTGCCCGTTGATTAGAGCAAACTCAGCCCTGACAAATTCGCGCCCCAAATAAGCGGCATGATCCAGCATGGTGAGTGGGGCGGACTGAGTTTGCTCAAAAATTTTTATGGAAAGCTCTTTAGCTGTTCTGCCACTATAGACAGCGGTGTGGGTACGTTCTACCTTGCCTCGCACCGGGATGGGTTTGCCAGTTTCGGGATCGACTGCTAAACCGCGTTCGTTAATGATATTCGTGAAATGTTTAGCGCAAATTAGCCCCGCTTCCCGATCCAGGTAAATGATGAAATATCCAGCCGGATCGAGGTGAATATAACGTTTGGAAAGCTGGTCATCAATGGCAGCTAAATCTTGAGCAGTTTGAGGCATAAAAATCAAGAGATTTCTAAACAATCGACACTGTAAACAGGCTTACAGCCTATCTCAAGTTTAGTTCGTTCCTCTATTTCTCCAGAGCTTTCGTGCCTCTTAGGGTTGTTTTATTCATCGCGCTGGGCAAAAGGTAACTCCTGGTTAATTGCATCAATTTCCAGTTGCTCCATTTCGTTGATTTGATGGATGTGAGTCCGCAGAACTTGACCCAAACGCGGATTATAGAATCGATGCATACTGTAGTTGGAAGTAGCTGGGAAACCGCGACGTTTTTTATGACGTCCACCAGCACCGGGGTCGAAGCTTTGGATGCCATGCGCGATCGCCCACTCAATTGGTGCGTAGTAGCAGGCATTAAAATGCAGACAGTCAATGTCTTGGTAGCTACCCCAATAACGCCCATATAGTTGCTCACCCTTGGTGAGGCAAAAAGACATTCCGATGGGGTGCAGGTCATTCTGCTCGTCGTAGGCTGCTACAAATAACACTCGATGGCTATAGCGGGGATGCAGCTGTTCAAAAAATCGCCGAGTTAAATACTTACTTCCCCACCAACCAAACTTGTCACAGGTATCGGCGTAGAAGTCATACATTAACGAAAACAGCGGCTTCGGAATCTCATCACCCGTGAGGGTTCTGATTTGCAAACCGGCTTTTTCTACCGCCTTGCGTTCCCGTTTGATGTTACGGCGCTGATTCGCGTTAAACGCGCCCAGGTAATCATCAAACGTATTAAAGCCCGTGTTTTGCCAAATGAAACTATGGTGCAGCCACGGCGTAAAACCGTGTCGTTCCAGAATCGGTCGCCATTCGGGGTCTACATAGAGGAAATGACAGCCACTAATCCGATTTTTTTGGCAAAAATGGTCAATCGCCTCCACCATTAGCTCGGTTAGTTCATCCTCATCTTCACCAGGGGCAATTAAGAAGCGATAGCCTTCCGCTGGGGTCATCGGAGACATTCCCAGTAATTTTGGATAGTATTGCACCCCTAAGCGTTGGGCTAAATCTGCCCACTGATGGTCAAATACAAATTCACCATAACTATGCCCTTTCAGATAAAGCGGTGCAGCCCCAATTAGCTGCCTGTCTCGCCATATCGTTAGGTGAGTGGGTAGCCAACCCGTTTTAGCGCCGACGCTACCAGAAGTTTCCATATTGTTGAGCCAATCCCATTCTAGGAAAGGCGTTTTCAACGGCAGAGCGATCGCGTCCCACTCGGCTTGCGGCACTTCAGCGATTTTACTAATCCAAGCAACAGAATAGCGGGGTTTCAGTTGTTCCACCATTTCAGGAATCAGGGGTAGAGCGTTGGTTGCAACTCAGACTGGATGAGAAAGCCTCTTCTAGGGTAATGGAACTTTCCCGATCTCATCAAAGAGAAAGTAAAGAGAAAGCGATCGCGAGAGCAAAAACTTCTAGATTATTCAGGACTGACTCGCTGAACGCTTAAAACCTAGATTCCCCTAACTTCTTTATAAATTGAGGGAAATCAAGTCAAAGTCCCCTAATTTATCGGGGGATGCAAGGGGTATCTCTGCATAAGTCCGATTATTTTAAAAACCAGCAATGCCTGCTAGCTGTTATTAAGATGCAATTCCATAGAAAATAGACCTAGTAACTAAGCTTCTAGTGCTGTAAACCATCAAGGCTCCTTGTATTCAAACTTACTTATAAACTTCATACTGGACTCATTCTCCAGCTAGAACATGGGTGCAATACGAGTAGTTATATTAGTTATAAGTAAGCTAAAGCTTTAAAAATCCACTGCCTTGCAAGCTTTACAGAGAAGGCAGAAAATAGCAATTCTCTCAAGAAGATGCTGGGCGGGTGAAGGATCGAGCGA
>NZ_JAMPKB010000151.1:0-5145 GCF_039961925.1 Trichocoleus sp. DQ-U1
TATGAACTTCGGCTCAGTCAAAGGTAAGATGAGTAAAACTTATGACTGGCAGCTAGCAATCGTCTAATTTTAGACCCCATATTACCCCAGCGACGACTTTTGCAAGAGGTCTATTGGATAATAGCATTGACCAGTGCAAGGCGATCGCTCACAGATAAATTAAAAGCTTGCTCTTTGAGTTCTTGTAACGACCTGGGAACGACTCCAGCTTTCCACAGATGCCAGTAATTATAGTGTGAGCGATTTCCTACGGGATAGCTCACGCTTCACGCCCCCCTCCTCTGCAACGATAAGAGAGATCGCTCTTTGTCTAACACTCTTTGAAGGGAAGCGATCGCTCTTTTCTCGAAATTGAAGTGCGATCGCTTCCCTTCACCGGCAAGAAACTAAGATTTTTTCTTAGTGCTAGTGGTTGCTGTCGTCTTTTTAGCGGTTGTCTTCCCAGTTGTGGTCTTTTTGGTAGATGTTCCACTCTTAGTAGTTGATTTGCGACTAGATTTTGTTGTGGAACCTGCCTTCGCTGCCAATGCTTCCAGCGCTTTTTCCATCGTCAACCCTTCCACAGATTCCCCTTCTGGCACAGAAGCATTCGTCTTCCCATGCTTGATGTAAGGGCCATAAGGGCCATCGTAGATATTCACGGGTTCCCCATCAGTCGGGTGAGTCCCCAGTTCTCGTAACGGTGCCTTAGACTTGCTGCGAGTCGCGCCGCGTCCCTTTTTGGGTTCAGCTAGAAGCTCAATTGCACGTTCAATGTCAATTGTCAATACATCGTCACTGGCTTTCAGGGAGCGATATTCTTTGCCTTCCTTGCCTTGGTCGTGGACGACATAAGGGCCAAAGCGTCCCAATCCTGCCTGGACTTTGCCGTTAGTTTCTGGGTGAATGCCCAAAGTCCGCGGCAGAGATAGCAAGCCAACTGCCATATCCAGCGTCACGTCCTCAATCGTGACACCCTTCGGAAGAGAGGCGCGTTTGGGTTTTTTGTTCTCCTCAGTGGCATCACCCAGTTGGACGTAGGGGCCGTAAGTGCCAATCAGCACGTAAATCGGTTCGCCGGTTTCCGGATGCAAGCCGACTTTATCGGGGCCTTCTGTTTTCTGCTGTAGCAGCGTCTCAATTAGCTCAGCGTGGATGTCTGAGGGGGTCAGATCCTTAGGCAACGAGGCTTTTACTGGCCCAGAGTCATTTTCAGCTTCAATGTAGGGGCCATATTGACCAATCCGGACTTTCGCCCCACCGAGATCGTCCAATTCGATAGTACGGGCAGATGCGGCATCAATCCCCTTTTCCCTTTCCTTGACTTGGGTTGCCAGACCCATTTCTCCGAGATAGAACTTTTTCAGGTATGGCAGCCATTTGGCTTCCCCAGTGGAAATTTCATCTAGGGTTTGCTCCATCTTGGAGGTGAAGCTGGGATCGACCAAATCGGGAAAGTGTTGTTCTAGCAGACTGGTAACGGCAAAGGCGGTGAAGGTAGGAACGAGGGCGTTGCCATTCATTTGGGCATAGCCTTTCTCGATAATCGTGCCGATGATGCTGGCGTAGGTACTGGGACGCCCGATGCCTTCACTTTCCAGGGTCTTAACGAGGGAAGCTTCCGTGTATCTTGCCGGTGGCTGAGTTTCGTGCCCGATGGATTCTAACTTTTTGCAGGTCGGGCGATCGCCTTTTTTGAGAGTTGGTAAAATCACTTCCATGTCTTCTAGTGCTGCATGGGGATCGTCCGATCCTTCCACGTAGGCGCGTAAGAAGCCGTGAAAGTCAATCCGTTTGCCACTAGCCCGAAAACCGGCATCTTCGACTTGCAACTGCACGGTAATTTGAGTTTGGCGAGATTCTGCCATTTGGGTGGCGACAGTGCGCTTCCAAATCAGGTCATATAGAGCGAATTCCCGACCGCTTAAGCCGGTTTCCTGGGGAGTGCGGAAGCTGCTACCGGCGGGGCGAATGGCTTCGTGAGCTTCTTGAGCGCCCTTGCTTTTCGTAGTGTACTGGCGGGGTTCCGGGCTGAGGTATTGCTTGCCGTACATTTGCTCGACACAACTGCGAGCCGCAGCGATCGCTTGTTGCGACAAATGCACCGAATCTGTCCGCATATAGGTAATATACCCCTGCTCGTACAAACTCTGGGCAGTTCGCATCGTGTCGCGGGCAGATAAATGTAGTTTCCGGTTCGCCTCCTGTTGGAGCGTCGAGGTGGTAAACGGCGGTAAAGGTTTGCGAGTAACCGGACGCTCTTCTAAGTCAGCCACCGTCCAGGTTTTATCTGCCAGTCGCGCCTCTAAACTTCTCGCTTCCGCTTCCGAGAGCAGAATCACATTCCGTCCGGCAATAATTTGTCCCGTGGCTTCATCAAAATCGCTGCCAGTGGCAATTCTCGTCCCCTTGAGAGCGACAAGTCGCGCTTCAAAGGGTGTCTTGTCTTTGTTTAAACTTGCCTTGAGATCCCAGTAGCTGCCTTGGCGGAAGGCTCGACGTTGACGCTCTCGATTTACCAACAGCCGCACTGCTACCGACTGCACCCGTCCCGCCGATAAGCCGTAGGAGATTTTCTTCCACAAAAGCGGCGACAGGGTATATCCCACCAGCCGGTCTAATATCCGCCGCGTCTCCTGAGCGCGAACCACCTGCTCATCAATATTACGGCAGTTCTTGAGAGCGTCGCGGATGGCTTCTTTGGTGATTTCGTGGAACACCATTCGCTTGATGGGAACCTTTGGCTTCAATAGCTGGAGTAGATGCCAGCTAATGCTTTCGCCTTCTCGGTCTTCGTCAGTTGCCAACACCAATTCATCTGCCTCTTTCAGGGCATTTTTCAGGGCGGTGACAATCTTCTTTTTGTCGTTGGGGACGACATACAAGGGTTCAAAGTCCGCATCCACATTTACTCCCAGCTGCGCCCATTTTTCCCCTTTGTAGGCTTCGGGAATTTCTTTGCTGGATTGGGGCAGGTCGCGTACATGACCCATCGACGCCTCGACCCGGTAGCTGGAAGGCAAGAATTTACTGATGGTGCGTGCTTTGGTGGGAGATTCGACGATAACGAGGGTTGACATGGGAGCTTGGAGAAATAGCAGCTGGGCTGATCAGTTAATTTAAATACTTTATGTCAGATGTCAAGAGCGATTGAGAGGATTTTATGCGGAAAACCGACGACTGAAGTCTCGCTTCTGGCGTACCAAGCTTGACGAGAGCCGGTTCCAAGAATGGCGGTAAATCGCATCCAGGGACGATTCGCTCTCCCAAAGATAACTCGCTTTTTTAGAGCCGCTCGCAAGAGAGTTGTTCGCGCCAGACTTAATTTAAAGCTATCTCAATGTTTAACTTATGGAGGATTGCAATGGCGACCTCCCTAAGTATTTGAGTTGTGCCAGAATGGATGCCAACATCAGGCTGAAACAGCTTAGCAGCATTTGGAGGAGAACCGATGCAACCCATTCGACAAGGCGATGTGATTTTACTCCCCGCACAGCAAGCCGAGGGACAAAAGCTATCTCACCTGACTTTAGCCGAAGGTGAAGTGACGGGACACAAGCACCGCATCAGCGACGGACAAGCAGAACTGTACGAAAAAGATGGCACGCTTTATCTGCACGTCTTCTCAGAGACGGCAACTTTAACCCACGAGGAGCATAAGGCGATTTCTATTCCCCAAGGCAGATGGATGGTGCGAATTCAGCGCGAATACGAGCCTCAAGGATGGCGATATGTCGCAGATTAAGATTGATAAACTTACGTCACAAGAAGCGCTGATTCCACTTTATCGCCAGAAGTGGAGAGCGATCGCGCTTTCCACCGAACCAATCGACCGAGAAGAAGCCGCAGAAGTGGTAAAAGCAGCCTACACCGAATAAATGAACCAGATCCTGATTGATGATTTGCTATTTAACCAAATATTTCGCGACCCGCTCACAGGTTTATTGAATCAGCGTTATATGTTTGCATTCTTGCAGTGGCAGGGGTGTCGAGAAAGAAGTCAGCAATTATTAGGTCTAATTCTGCTAAATATCGATTGGTTTCAAAGGTACAACAATTTGGTTGGTTTCTCAATAGGCAATTTCTTCCTGCAAGAATTGGGGAGCTTCTTACAAAGAAATATTCCTAACTCAGCGATAGCCTGCCGCAAAGGAGGTGATGAATTTGCAGTAATTTTGCCAGAAACTTCCCTAGAAGATTGTAGGCGACTAGCCGAGCAACTTAGGGAAGGAGCTAAGCTACTATACGTAGATCCGAATTACTACATTCATCGTTGCACTGTCTCTGCGGGAGTAGCAGTTTGCTTTCCAGAGCCTGAATTAAACTGGCAGGAATTAATTAAAGTAGCCGAGCTTGAGACAGATAAGGCTAAATCCAACGGACGCGATCGCGTGGAAGATCCCATCCAATTCTCTATGAGAACCGAATCGTTTTTAGAAGAGACTTATTCGGAATCCAAGCAAGTAATAATCAAGGATGCTAGTGGATTTTTACAAGACTTACGAGCTACAGAATTAGATTCTTGGGAGGAATATACTTTACTCCAACTTAATTTATTGAATTATCCGGTTAATTTGTTACAGAAAATCTGCCCAATTACAGAAAAGATTGATATTTTAGTTGTAACTTCTCAATTTGAATCAGCGAGGGAAACTGTTAAGTCTATTGCTGCCTTGAATGGCATTGATCGAGACACCCAAAGACAAGCCTATTGGCAGTTACAGCAGTTTGCAGGATGGACTTGGCGCTACTTTGATACACAAAATATAGTCAGCGAACGCCCTATAAAAATCTCTTTCGATAGCCAAAATCGCCTCCATGCCGAAGGAGAACCGGCAATCCAATTTGCTGATGGATATAATTTTTACTCCTATCACGGCGTAACCTTACCAGAAGAATACGGCAAATTACACCCAAGTCAGTGGCAACCTCAATGGCTTTTAAAAGAAGATAATGCGGAACTGCGACGAGTATTAATACAGGTAATTGGCTACAGCCGTATTTGCCAGGAATTACAAGCAACTAAATTAGATTTTTGGCAAGAATATACCTTAACCTGAGTTCGGGATAAGGAGGGGACAAGCGAGTAAGCTAAAAGTCATCACACAACAGCTTTACAGGCTCGTCCCATGCTTAGTCTAGAAGAACTTTTTTGCTCTGTCGATG
>NZ_JAMPKB010000152.1:0-5127 GCF_039961925.1 Trichocoleus sp. DQ-U1
ATCGACGCCGTCGGACGGCAAAGAGGCGCAGGCATCGGCGGTGGGAACGACGAACGGGAACAAACCCTCAACCAGCTCTTGACAGAAATGGACGGGTTTGAAGGCAATACCGGAATTATTATCATTGCCGCAACCAACCGTCCCGATGTTCTGGATTCGGCGCTGTTGCGTCCGGGGCGTTTTGACCGACAAGTGATGGTGGATGCACCGGATCTGAAGGGACGCCTTGCGGTTTTAGAAGTCCACGGACGGAACAAAAAAATTGCTCCCGAAGTTTCCTTAGAAGCGATCGCTCGTCGGACTCCAGGCTTTACAGGTGCTGACTTAGCGAACCTGCTCAACGAAGCTGCTATCTTGACCGCTCGCCGTCGCAAAGAGGCCATCACGATGATGGAAATCAACGACGCCGTTGACCGGGTGGTAGCGGGTATGGAAGGCACGCCGCTGGTGGATAGCAAGAGCAAGCGACTGATTGCCTACCACGAAGTAGGACACGCCATCGTCGGTACCCTAGTGACCGACCACGACCCAGTCCAAAAAGTCACCCTCGTGCCAAGAGGTCAAGCGCGTGGCTTAACCTGGTTCACTCCCAATGAAGATCAAGGCTTAATCTCCAGATCCCAGCTATTGGCACGCATTACCGGCGCTTTAGGCGGACGTGCGGCGGAGGAAGTCATCTTTGGCGATTCCGAGATTACGACTGGTGCTGGCGGAGACTTGCAACAGGTGACAGGGTTGGCACGGCAGATGGTCACGCGGTTTGGAATGTCTACCCTCGGCCCCCTGTCGCTAGAAAGCCAGAGTGGTGAAGTGTTCTTGGGACGCGATTGGACGAGCCGTAGCGAGTATTCTGAGGAAATTGCTTCCCAGATTGATGTGCAAGTGCGGTCAATTGTCGCTAAATGCTACAAAGATGCCTGCAAGATCATGAGCGACAACCGGGAAGTCATCGACCGACTCGTAGACTTGTTGATTGAGAAGGAAACTATTGACGGTGAAGAGTTCCGCCAAATTGTTGCTGAGTACACAGATGTACCAGAAAAAGAGCAATTTGTGCCGAGTTTGTAAATTGTCTTGAGTTTTGAGTTATGAATTAATTCAAAACTCTTTAGGATATGGGGATGAGGTGGCTCATCCCCGTTTTTTTTATTTGTACTGCCAGGGATGGTGGAAGCGATCGCTACATCTTCTCATTAAAAATCTTGCGACTTGGTAGCACCCGCTTGCTTGAGTAATTCAATCACCTCGGCGTGTTGTCTACCTTTGTGATGCCCTTTCATCATGCCCAACTCAGCATATTCAAGTGCATTACAGTAATCTTCAACTCTCGCATTCACATCTGCACCCGCTTCTACCAAGGCGCGAACGATATCAAGGTATCCCTGAGAGGCAGCATGGAGTAGCGGATTAAAAGAGCCAGCGAAGGCTCTTTTGTTTACGTCTGCACCAGCTTCAATCAGCATCCTCACGATTTCATCATGCCCTCTTGAAGCTGCATTGCATAACGCGGTGCTATTCGTCCTGCGATTAACGTCCGCGCCTGCTTGAATTAACGCTCTAACCTGTTCGGCATTTCCGTCATAGGCTGCTTGAATTAAGGCAATATCATTCATTCCCCCTTCTGAAGCACCCGCTTGTTTGAGCAGGCGAACAATTTTACGATGTCTGCTAGCCTCTGCCAACATCATTGTTGTATTACCATCATCATCTGTGGCATCAAGGTCTGCACCTGCTTCTATCAAAGCCTGAGTTGAATCGGCATAACCAGCCATAGCAGCACACATCAGAGCGGTACGACCATCCTTACCTTTGAGATTGATATTCGCCCCCGCTTCCACTAACATTTTGACCACTTCAGCCCGTTTTCCTGTTGCGAAAAAGCTTCCGGCTACGTGCATCAAAGCAGTTTTCCCCTCACCGAGTCCATCTTCTTCGCTCAAAATATCTAACTCAGCACCTGCATCAATTAGAGTTTGAACTACAGGAATAGAACGTAATGAGCCGCATACATTAAGGCAGTTTCACCGTTAGAGCCAATAGCATTGATGTCTATCTCCTTCTCAATGGCTGCTTTTACCGCTTCGACTTTTCCAAACATTGCCGCATCAATGAAATCTTCGACATCCTTCTTCTGTAATCGCTCCTTTTTCTTGACACCTTTCTCAATTTCTCTCTCCCCATACTTCCGGATATCTTCAGCACCTAAGGGATACAAATAGTCGTGGATTTCACGATGCCCGTTATAAGCTGCGTAGCGCAAAGGAGTATTAGAGCCTTCATACCAAGCATTAACATCAGCTCCTGCTTCTACCAGCATTTGCACCATCTTAAATTGACCGTTGTTAGCCGCTCCTATTAAAGCTGTGTAACTACCTTTGGGGTAGTTGATATCTACGCCAGTCTTCAGCAGAAGTTGCATGATTTCTATATATCCATGTACCGCAGCGATTGCTAGAGAAGTAGTTTCACTGTCTCCTCCTAGAGGGTTAGCGCCTGCCTCAAGAAGAACTCGAACAATCTCAACTTGTCCATGCTCAACTGCCATGCCTAAAGGTGTGTACCCGCCGCAATCCCACCCAGGTTTATTGACTTCAGCACCAGCAGAAATGAGGGCGTGGACAATTTCAAGCTGTCCGTGTTTGGCAGCAACAACGAGGGGAACAGAGTCATGCCATGTATTTGGATTGACTTCAGCACCAGCTTTAAGCAAAGTTTTTACAATCTCGACATGACCGGAAGCGATCGCTACTATCAATGCCGTCTTTTCTTCCTCCTCATCAAAATTTTCCTCTTCGTCAAACTCTACACCTTCATCTTGGGAGGAGTTTTGCTGCTCATTGGTACCCGCACTACTGATGCTGTTTTCATCTGAGAAAGCATCAACGAACTGCGTAAAGCCTGCAAAAAAGCCTTTTGCTTGATCGGGGGCATCTTCAAGCGCTTCGCTTATCATCTCGCCTAAACTGGCATTTCCCGGTACGGATGACACAGAAATAGTTGGGTTAAACTTGGGACTTTTAGCTATTCCAGACTTAGCATTGACATTTGCCCCTGCCTCCAGCAATGCCTCCACAATGTCTAGATTTCCGATGCTAGAAGCTAACACCAGTGGATGTTGACCCCTGGAATAATTCTTGCGGTTAGCATCAACTCCAGAATCTAGAAGTTGATTGACTTGCTCGACATCAGATGACTGAATTGCCTCAAATAATCTTTCAGTTTTGTTTTCAGCATTCACAAGTTTTCTGCACTCCAATATTGCACGGTAGCTGCAATTGATGCCGATAGCGTAGCCCTGATTTGAGGCAGCGTCCTGCGTGATTTTACCAATAACAAAAAGGCTCCTGTTGGAAAACAGGAGCCTTTTTATTTATCAGTTATAAGTCTCTAATTCAAAACTCAAACTAATTAGTCGAGGTCAGGCATAGATAGCACTGGCTCGGTTTCACGGTCAATTCCTTTCTCGAAACCAGCAGCAGCAGCGCGGGCGCGACCGGCGTGCCACAAGTGACCGACTAGGAAGAAGAAACCCATGACAAAGTGGAAACAAGCCAACCAAGAACGGGGAGACACGTAGTTAAACGAGTTGATCTCCGTAGCAACACCACCCACAGAGTTCAGTGAACCCAAAGGAGCGTGGGTCATGTACTCAGCAGCGCGACGCGCTTGCCAAGGTTGAATGTCGTTCTTGATCTTGTTCAGGTCAAGACCATTGGGACCGCGTAGCGGCTCCAACCAAGGGCCACGGAAATCCCAGAAGCGCATTGTTTCACCACCGAAGATGATTTCGCCGCTAGGAGAGCGCATCAGGTATTTACCTAAGCCAGTGGGACCTTGTGCAGAACCGACGTTCGCACCTAAGCGCTGGTCGCGGATCAGGAAGGTCATTGCTTGAGCTTGAGAAGCTTCAGGGCCAGTGGGACCGTAGAATTCGCTGGGATAAACAGTGTTGTTAAACCAAACGAAGCAAGAAGCAATGAAAGCCATCAAGGACACAGCACCGATGCTGTAGGAGAGATAAGCTTCTCCAGACCAGATCAAGGCACGACGTGCCCATGCAAAAGGCTTGGTGAGAATATGGAAAATGCCACCAGCAATGCAAATCAGACCAACCCAGATGTGACCGCCGACGACATCTTCCAGGTTATCAACGCTAACAATCCAGCCGTCGCCACCGAAGGGAGACTTGAGCAGGTAGCCGAAGATCACTGCTGGGTTGAGCGTAGGACTGGTAATGACACGAACATCACCACCACCAGGTGCCCAAGTGTCATACAAACCACCAAAGAACATTGCCTTAATCACCAACAGGAAGGCACCGATTCCCAAGAGGATCAGGTGAATCCCGATAATGGTGGTCATTTTGTTCTTATCTTTCCAGTCGTAGCCAAAGAAACCGGAGTATTCTTCCAGAGTTTCCGGACCGCGAATTGCATGGTAAATTCCACCCAAGCCTAGAACAGCGGAGGAAATCAGGTGCAAAACACCAACGACAAAGAAGGGGAAAGTGTCGATCACTTCTCCACCTGGACCCACACCCCAGCCTTGAGAGGCTAGGTGAGGCAGCAGGATTAATCCCTGTTCGTACATCGGCTTTTCGGGCACAAAGTGAGCGACTTCAAACAAAGTCATCGCTCCAGCCCAGAAAACAATCAGACCAGAGTGGGCAACGTGAGCGCCCAGCAGCTTACCAGACAGGTTGATTAGACGGGCGTTACCCGCCCACCAGGCGAATCCAGACGACTCTTGGTCGCGTCCGGCACCTGATACGAAACCACTATTAAATGACGTTTGCACGGGGTAAAACCTCTATTGTCATTAACCAAACAAGGTACCGACCTTAAGATTTTAAATTTTAGATTTTAGATTTTAGATGAATAATTATCCAAAATCTAAAATCCAAAATTCAAAACATTACAGTGCGTTACCGCGAGGCAGAACCTCTTCAGGGAAGATAAAGTTCTCGTGGGGTTGATCCTGAGGAGCCATCCAAGCCCGAATGCCCTCATTGAGCAGAATATTCTTGGTGTAGAACGTTTCAAACTCGGGATCTTCTGCCGCCCGCAGTTCCTGGGAGACAAAGTCGTAAGCCCGCAGATTTAAGGCTAAACCGACAATCCCAATCGA
>NZ_JAMPKB010000153.1:0-5078 GCF_039961925.1 Trichocoleus sp. DQ-U1
AAGCGTCCTTGAGTTAGAACGCTCTCTACAATTTCTAGCGCTTCTTCAACAGTCATTTATTAAAACTTGCCTCAGAAGTAAATGTGAGCGATTTTAAATCTGACAAACAGCGGGTAGTAGTTGCATTGCCCGATTGAGATAGCTATGTATCTGACTTCCAACACCCGCTCAACGATTACGTGCAAAAGCTGGAAATTTTCTCTAAAAAATCTATTGTGGCTTTTTGTCAGCCAATTGTCAGTATTTATCCAGTCCTTTTCATGACATTTATCTGACAAATTTTATGACATTTTCCGACTGTCAAGCCTGGTACAGAAAGCTTAACTTGGACTTATGCACAAACAAAAACCTTAGTCAAACAAGATGATACAGAACGAAACTTTAGGCTCTAAGCCACTTAATCTTTCTTAAATTTTGTCCAATTGATTTTGTCCGGGTGGGGTGGCAGATGACAGTAAAACTACGTAATTCGCTAGACATAAGCCTTTAGGCGTAGGGAAATATGCTTAAAAAAGTTACGCAGGCTCCACTAGAAACGATTCAGGTTAGGCAGAAACAATGCGATCGCGCTTAAGTGCTTTGCCGAAATATACAGCACAGCTCTTACCCTGACGGCAGATAACCAGCTTCAAACGCATGGTGCTGTCTTTGCCGAAAACGACTGCAAGCATTGACTGGCTACAACAAGTTACAGCAATTAGGAAAAAATCATGGCTCAACATCCTCATGGCGCTTGGATTTGGAATTTAGCTAAAATTCGCCCAGATTATTTAGCACGCCTCAAGCAGCAGAATTGTCAGCGCATTTACCTCAAAGTATTTGATGGTAGAAGTCGCCCCATGTTTTGGGCGCATCAATGCTCAAAGGGAATAATTGACAGATTTCACCAAGCAGGGATTGAAGTTTATGGTTGGGGTTATCACTACGGAACGCCGAATATTGAGGCGCAGGTTAGTGCCGTGCGTAAAGCTTTAGACTGCGGTATTGATGGCTACATTCTCGATTTAGAAGAAGAAGTTAAAAATCGGAATACGCACGATGACGTTAAAAGGCTGATTCAAGCCCTTCGCCCCTACGTTCAACCGGGTACATTAGGCTACACCAGCTTTGGTCATCCGGGTTTTCATCCAGAAATTCCTTGGAGATTGCTAGACGACCTTTGCGACTTGGCATTCCCACAAATTTATTTTGAAAAATGGGGATTTGGTACCGATGAAGTGGAGGTCAAAGCAGCACTTGATGCTCACAAAAAGCTGGGACTAAAAAAACCAATCTTACCTATTTGGGGTTCTGAAGAAGATGCAACTAAACCTGCACCTGCCGCAACCCTACAAAGGTTTTTGGATCGATATCCCGGTTCTTCTGTCTTTCGCGTACCTAATATTGGTCAGCAGGGAGTAGCCTGGAACCTGAACTATGGTGGGGAAACCTTGCCTACACCTACAACTCCTCTAACCACTACCGAAAAACCGACAAAAGCACTTTTTAGAATGGAGCTAGAAGACACCACAGCTTTAGTGGTGGGTCATCTATTTCTGTTTGATGCCAACAACAAACAAATCTTTGATGCGGTAGCGACAAGCGGATTACCAGGTTATCAAAGTTCCGATGATTTATGGAAACGCGCTCAAGGACCTATTCCAGATTTAGAAGGAATTCAACTTTCTACTGAAGGAATAATTCGTGAATCGGGGGAAATTCACGGGTTATCTTTCCCAATTTTGCCTTACATATTTGAAAACCCCAGCACTGGAGACACTCGCGGCGGTTTTGGTGTATACAACGATGCTGGGAATCCCGGAACGGGTGGGGGAATTGGCATCATTAACCCCAACACTTATGAGCGCTTTTGCACGTTAATGGAAAATGCCCGTAAAGCAGGCGTTTCTAAGATGTCGTTGAAGGTCGAGTATGGCGGACGCAGTCGCGCACCCGTTAAGCCAGCTAGAGCCTTATTTAAAATGCAGCTTGCCAACACCTCTCGGCTGGTGACGGGTCACATCTTTTTGTTTGATGCGAATGGCAAGCAAATTTTTGATGCTGTAGCTACTAGCGGATTGCCAGGTTATCAAGGCGCAGACGACCTTTGGAAACGTGCTCTGGGACCTATCCCAAATGTCAAGGGATTAACAATCAACACCGCAGGTATTTATATGCCCAGAAAATCCGGTGTTAACGGCTGGTTTTTCCCTATTTCGCCTTTTTTCGTTAAAGGTCCCATTCCGCGTGGTGATTTTGGCGTTCATGTCGATGCCAATGTGCCGGGAAGCTCCGGCTGCGTTGTGATTCGCGATCGGCGCACATTTGATCGCTTCCGCGACGTTATGGTAGCGGCTCGCAGTGCGGGGGTCAAGCAAATTCCCTTAGAAATTCAGTATCCTGGCACGCGCAGCGCATCTGCTCTCGGAAGATCGCGAAATCATCAACCAAAAGGTGTTTCCATTCACATTGGCATCAATCGCGTTGACGAACATCACTATCAAGGATGGTCTGGGCAACTGAATGCTGCTGAGAATGATGCGAGGTCAATGCAAGCGATCGCAGACCAACAAGGATTTGCCTCTCAACTACTCTTAACCGAGCAAGCAACTTGCACCCGCGTTAGAGATGCGATCGCTCAGGCGGGAAGAGAACTGGAGTCAGGAGATATCCTGTTGCTGACTTATGCTGGTCACGGAGGACAGATACCTGATTTCAATAACGATGAGGTAGACAAGCTGGATGAAACCTGGGTGTTATACAATCGCGAATTGCTTGACGATGAATTAAACGCCTTATTTGCACAGTTCAAGCCAGGAGTTCGCATTTTAGTCATTTCTGATAGTTGTTATAGCGGTTCCGTGACAAGAACGCCCCACAAAGCTTTATTCTCAACTGACTCTATCACCGGGTTTAGTCCAGAATGGTCGGGCACAATGAGGACAACTGAACTGTCTAAAGTCCGGGCGATGCCACAGGAGCTTAAGTACAAGACGTACTATGCCAATCACGGGCTTTACCGCACGATACAAAAATCGAGTCGTGCAGGCGATCGGGATGCAATTGGAGCTAGCGTAATTCTCCTCTCTGCTTGCCAAGAAAACCAGCAAGCACAAGAGAATCTCGAACACGGAGATTTTACTCAAGCACTACTTAAAGTCTGGAACCAAGGACCGTTCACAGACAGCTATTTTGAGTTTTATCGAGCAATTGTGAGACTCATGCAGAGTTCGCAAAGCCCAGACTATCGCTATACACCAGGTACTTTAGACGTAAACTTCGATCGCGAAATTCCATTCGTAATCAATTTTGGCGATAGCGACGCTAGTGAAGAGGCAAATTGGGGCGATTTTCCTGAAACTGATTGGGACAACACTCCAGAGCTTGGCAGTACCAATGGTTGCGGTGCTGAAGAAAACCTAGATTTAAGCGAGGACTTTGTTCAACTTGAAGCCTAGTAATGCTTCCTGCACAACTGGTTTGTGTCGTTATGAGTTAGCAGAGGAGTACAAATCAAGCGCGATTGCCTCCTAAGTTTTGGGAAGCAGCAGAGGCGATCGCACGCATCTTTATTAGCGCGATCGCCTCACGGGCACAAAGATTGCAACCTTGAATGGATAAGCTTTGGCGCGATCGCACTTGCCATCAACGTAACATCAGACTTTTTGCATAAATCTCAAAGACAAGGGTGATAAGTCTTACGAAGACATAGATTTAGTTGACTTTTTGCAAGAAGCCTACTGAATGGTAAGAACAGTGGGAGGGCAAACCCCTATAACTTGACGTATTTTTAGCGTCTCGTGCCAGCAACGCACCCAATAAGATTTTTGACTGATTAAGTAGTTAATTCAAAAGTAGAGGAACACACATGAAAGCTAATAAACCTTTCCGCATCCTTGCGCTGGATGGTGGCGGTATCCGTGGTTTAGTGTCCGCAATTTTGTTAGAGTGTTTGGAAAAAAAACTACAGGAACTCGAACCAAAGCCAGAGGTGCGACTGGGAGATTACTTCGATGCGATCGCGGGAACCTCCACCGGCAGCATTATCGCCTGCGGTGTAGCTAATAGAATTAGTGCTAGTGAAATTAAAGATTTGTACCTGAATCGGGGGATTGAAATATTTCCTAAATTCTGGAATGTCATTAGAGGCATGATAGGGCGTATTACTAATGGATTCAGCCAGCCGATTTATGACGGCATCGGATTGGAGACAGTTCTGCAAGACGTGTTTAGGAACCAGTTTGGGGAACAGCTTCTTTTTGAAGACTTGCCGAAACCAACCATCATCACGAGTTATGACACCTACGCTCGACAAGCTGTAGTGTTCAAAAATACTGAACCTCTACTTGGAAAAATACCTGTATGGGAGATTTGCCGATCCTCCGCTGCTGCACCCGTAGCCTTTCCTGCCTATGAAATGAAGAACGAGCATTTTCTGGAATATTACAAGGCAAAGGGTTATGAAATTCCCCAGGCGGGAGGCATTCCATTAATTGATGGCGGTGTGGTGGCTAACGCTCCAGCGCTTTGCGCGATCGCCGAACGCTTGCACTGGAACCTCTATCCTCCAACTAATCCGAAGAAATGGATTACTGAAGGATACGAGTGGGTTGAGATCAAAGATATTGTAGTTGCTTCCTTTGGCACGGGACAGCCAATTGCTAGAGGAATTGGCATCGAACAAGCAAGAGGATGGGGTGCTGCTGAATGGGCAAGTCCATTTAAGGGTATACCTATTATCGATATCCTTTTCGATGGTTCTACTGATGCAACCGATTACATTGCTCAGCAAATACTCTGGAAGGAAAACTATTTCCGTTTCCAACCACTCCTCGACAAAGCTAGCAGTATACCTGCTTTCAATGCTAATCCCGGTAAACTTTATGCGCTGAAAAATAGGGTGGAAGTTTACTGCAAAGAAGTTGACGAGCAACTGAACAACCTGGCGAAAATCCTGACATCAGAAACAAGCAACCAAGCTGTTGTTGGAGAAGAAAATGTCACACCCCTTTCAGTTTATTCCTGCTGATAGCTACGTGGAGGTATTTTTGTCCTTGCTAGCATTGACTCTACTTTTAGCAGCTGTGTTGTGGGCGATC
>NZ_JAMPKB010000154.1:0-4926 GCF_039961925.1 Trichocoleus sp. DQ-U1
ATCCCGTTTGACCCGTTCTACAATATTGCCCTCCTTATCCTTCTTGACCTCAATGGTGGTACCATCTCCTATCTGTTCGATTTCGATAACGTTTCCCTCATCATCTTGCCGAATCTCTACCACATTCACATTAAATCCTTCCCACTCTTGAACGGTAAAGCCTTCCTCCGCCTCTTCTGGAAACCTTATCGCCATCTTTTGCCACGCTTCTTCTATGCTGTTGGCTTTAATGTAGTGGCCCTGTCTGGCTGTTAGGTCATCGTGACCGATACATTGATGAGAGTACATGGCGTTGCGAGTGCATCGATATTCCTTCACTGCTTTGCTTTATGGCTAAGGGCCTAAGTTATTACTGCAATAAGTTTGCCAAGCTAAATGTGAGCCGCTCCAGTGGGGTGGCTCCCAACAAGCCTATTCTGCTGCTATCGGTCATCGAACTGATAAGCCAAGGACAGATACGGCAAAACCAGATTACCTTGTCGGTTGAACTGATTTCCACTTTTCTAAAGTTGTGGAGCAACTTGGAGCCAGTCCGCCAACCTAATATTGGTCTGCCTTTCTTTCATCTGAGGGGGGATGGGTTTTGGTATCTTTACCCCAAGCCAGGATTTGAGTTGCTGATTAATTCTCATGTAAAAATCAGGGCAGTAAGCGCTCTCCAGCAGACGGTTGAGTATGCCTACCTTGATCAGGAGCTGTTCGAGCTACTTTGGAATCCCGACTCAAGAGCTACTTTGACTGACATCCTCATCAGCACTTGGTTCTCTGACAAAACTCAACAGATCGAGCAGCTCCTTCAAGTGGATGCGTTTCAGGAGATACAGGAGCGCTTACGATCCCAGGGAGGTAAGGTCTACCAGCCTGAAGAACTGGAGGATGAACAGACTTCAATCGTTAGAGATGCAGCGTTTCGTAAGATTGTTGTTTCAGTCTACGAGTACCGCTGCGCCCTGTGCGGCTTGCAAATTCTCAATTCTCTGGGTCAGAACATTGTAGATGGGGCGCACATCAAACCGTTTTCTCAGTTCTACGATGATCGAATTAATAATGGTTTATCACTCTGCAAAAACCACCATTGGGCATTTGACCGCTTTTGGTTCACCATCAGTGATGATTACACCATTATTGTTGCTGACAACCTGCGGGAAGATTCACCTAACTCTAGACCGATGAGAGAATTTAGGGGTGATCGCATTATCTTACCTGCCCAAGTGCAGTATTATCCAAGGCAAGATTCTCTACAATGGCATCAAGAGGAATTTTTGAGACGTGCTGCATGACCAAAAAACCTAAAGGTTGGTATAAAGAACTTGTTATTCGTCCTGTTGCTCATGTAGACGGTTATGAAAGTTATGAGAAACTTTGCAGTTTGGTTGCAGACATTTACTACTCTACAGAAAAACAAAAAATACTGCGCCAGTTAAGAACTAATCCCAGAGAATCGATTTATATCTCTCTATACACCTTGTTTAACGTGGGTCAAGCCAAATGTCCGGCATATTGGGTAAAGAAAGATTTACTCCAAGCCCTCATGCAATCAGTGTTAACTGTTGAAGTAGAAAATTTAAATTGGGCAATTAAAACGGGATTTTTTATGCTGCCTAAAGGAGTTATTCTATCACCTGAAAATAAAAGCGTTAATGCTATTTTTTGGCATTACGACACGGAAGAAGATATTCTTTTTTGGGCTTGCACTGATGGCGATTCTTTCTTTTGTCGTAGATTTAAGCTAAATGCCCAAAAATTAAAATACACTGATGCTGAAGATATTGACCCCAAGGTAATTGCGGGATTTAATGAATATCTACAATCAATCTTCCTACGATTGATTTTGATAATGGAATGCCGTCCTGAACTTTTAGATACAACTAGCGAGACAATTAGGGTTAATAAAGGATTTGGCAAGGAGGCAGCCAAAGATTACTATGAACCGCTTTGGCTCGGAAAAAATTATTACATCAAAAGAGAAAATGTGCAAGCAGATAGTGATAGTAGCGGTACACATGGTACTAAGAGCGTCCATTGGCGTAGAGGCTTCTTACGTAATCAACCTTATGGACAAGGCAGGCAACAAAGAAAATTAGTTTGGATTGAGCCAGTTCTAGTTATGGGTGGAAAAGAATCAGAATAGCAGATGGAACCATTAGAAACAATACAAGCACTTTATTTAGCAGTCCAAACATTAAATCAGATTGAAAATTTATTAATTGATGATAATATAAAAAAACAACTTACTAATAAAGTTTTAGAAACAATTGGTATTAGCACTGAGCAAAAGAAAGAGAAAGTTAAAAAATTTACTCCGGGCAGCCAGCAAAAAATTATAGAAGCTCTGCATGAATTAGGTGGTCAAGCAGTTCGCAGCCAGATTGTCAAAGCAACTGGCTTAGACCCAAACGCTATTAGTTCTTTATTAAATAAATTAGTCAAACTTAACAAAGTGCAAAAAATTCCTATTCAGAAATTTGAAGAGGATAGTAATAAAAATGGTAGAGGTTTAGCTCCAGATTACATATACTTTCTTTTAAAGGAAATCAATGATTAGAGTAGTGAATATTAAGTAGTGAAAATTTGTAATATTATGAATAATAATTTAGAGCGCCTAGTAAAACTACTAAAAGAACAAGCTGAGTTAATCGATAAAATTAACGAAAGTTCTGACTTTCGCTATAAAAGTACCCAAGCATTAGTTTTAGAATATGGACAACCTTTTACAAAAAAAGTTAAGTCACCATTTAAAGGTAAAATTAAATCCTGTTTTGAAAACTGCTTCCAAGCATTGTTTAAGTATCCAAATCTTCATTACTGCGAAGGTTTTGCGATTGATGATAAATTGCCATTAGCAATATCTCATGCTTGGCTTATTAATGAAGAAGGAGAAACAGTAGACCCAACTTGGATAGGTGAGCAATACAAAAATAGCGTATATTTTGGCATAGTTTTTGATAAAGAATTCGTGTTTGAATTTGCTAAAAAAATTAAGCACTATGGAATTTTAGATAGCGGCTACATGAATGACTATCAACTACAACGTGAAGGTTTTCCGCCTCACGCGCTACTCACTAAGGCGACAGACGTTCTTTAATATGCGATCGCACCATCTTGAGTTCTGGGGAAAGCGATCGCACCTAACCAAACGGTTGCCCCCAGCGTTCCCAGTTTTCTTTGTTGAAGGGCGGCTTCCAGTTTTGAATCAGCGCTTGCTCCAGCTGCTGTCGTGGTTTAACTTTAGCTGGCGCATCCCACCAAAACGCCATATTCACCGCTGTCTTTAACCCATATCGATAGTGCAAATCCTGGTACTTTTCGATGTAGCGCTTACAGTCATGCACGCCCTTCCAGCGCTTATTCGAGCGGCACGTCTCACCGATGTACAACACCATCTGAGTAGCATTGTCTAGAACAAAGTATATACATGCTTCGCCGGGGCTATCCGCTGGCACTCGATGGAACGACATTGGCTTTAAATTTAACCGGAATGGATCTATCCCGTCTGGGTCACAATGCACTGGCGCAAGGTCGAATAACGCAACCTGCTTCTCTGGCTGACTCTCCCTAGCACGTTGTTGGTGGGCAGCAATTTGAGCTTTCCACTTCATCAATGCTAGGGCGTCCATCTCCAGCACTTCAGGTCTATTAATACGGGTGTACGGGGGTTGCTGTACCGAAAACAGTTCAAGTTGATTGGGTTCCAAGTGCATCTTTTGAGCTTACCGACCAGCTAATGATAAATCCCTGCTTAACTAAAAGCGATGAATGAATGATGCGATCGCCCTCAGTTTTGGGAGAAACTTGAGTAAACTTGCTTTGCCGAAAGTTCCACTCCAGAAATCGCTTTTCACACGGGATGCTTCAGACGGAAGCTGCAACCGCGAAAAGCCTACCTTATACTGTCCTTGAATTAAAACAATGACCATCTTGGCTTGGAGGATAGATGACCACTTCCGGAAAGCTTGAAATCACCATTAAAATTAGCGAATTTCCAGCCGATGTAAAAACCGTTGAGAATGGCTGGAAGTCATTTGAAATCGACTGTGACGGGCGGCTTGTCAGCGTTACTATTAAACCAAAAGTCTTTAAGAAACTAGAACAGGCACAAGCCGAGTACCCCATGTGGGTTGCAGCGATCGCTGGAAAGATGGGAGAAACGAGTGAAAACGGCTTTGTGCTAGTAGAGCCAAATATCCAAGTTTTTGAGAAGAAGCCAAAGGAACCGAAAGAGACACTTGGGGTGGAGTGAGTAGCGAAAAAAGAATTACACTTTCGATGAAATTCTTGCCAAATTGAAGCGTCAATTTTGACAAACGCGATCGCTCAGTCATCAAAGTGAGATCGCTATTTCTGCTCCCAGGAGAAACTGACCTAAACGCTGGTAACTCACTGGAGCCAATCTGAATAATGCCAATCTCAGCGAGGCAATTATGCCAGAGAGGACAACTCACGAATAAAATCCCCATAGCTGAAGAACTAGCAGATTTGGATTGCCGTGCCAATTAAAACTTTGTTGGAGGCGATCGCACCTCCAGAAAAAAAGCCCCGGTACATTGCGGGGCTTAATTAATCTTGGGGTATCGGCATAAAGATGGAACTAACCCAACCGCGTCAACCATTGATAAATCCGATTTAAAAGTTCCTTCCCGCTCTCAGTTGAAACCATTCTAAAAACTCAGGGAATTTTTGCTCATCAATTACCTCTTCAACGTTGACGGTAAAAAGATAAGCGTGGCGGGAGAAGTAGATACCTAAGCGTTTTATATCGTAGGCAAGCGGTACGCCTTTGAGTGAGTCAATCCGGCTCAAAACATAGTATCCGACCAGTTGATTAAAGTCCCTTCTCTGCAAATCCAGTTCCCTCACCGTTTTGATATCGACGAGTAAATCATCAAGGATTAAATCTGCATCTGCACCCTTCACTAAAGAGGAGCT
>NZ_JAMPKB010000155.1:0-4835 GCF_039961925.1 Trichocoleus sp. DQ-U1
CGTATTTCATTAGCTTTACTTATGAATTACCAGGGGTGAGCGTAGAAGACAGGTGAGCGAGCGCATAATTTCAGACCTCATATTACCCCAGCGACGACTTTTGCAAGAGGTCTAATCTCTGCAAGACACTCTCAACCCACAACCAAACCGAAAAACCCTGATTAACCAGATGCGAGGATTGCTGAAGACCGAGCAGTCACCACTAACTGATGCTCAAATTCAGGCAATCTTGGAAGAACGTCGGGTGGAGAAGTATCTCCAGTGAGAGTCCTGATCGATACTAATGTTGTTTTAGATGATTTACTGGAGCGAGAGCCGTTTTTGCAAGATGCAGAAGCATTGTTTCAAGCAATCGGTTCTGAGCAGGTTGTTGGTTATGTTACTGCAACAACACTAACTGACATCTTCTACATTGCTAGAAGACAAACTCAGAGCGTTGAACGGGCAAGGCAGGTAATCTCTATTACACTGGCAGTTATGGAAATTTGCCCCGTCGATCGTGCTGTCTTAGAGGTAGCTTTAACATCTGGTCTAAGAGATTTTGAAGATGCTGTACAGGTTGCTTGTGCGATCGCTCAAAGTTTAGATGCAATTGTTACCCGTGATACACAGGATTTTTCTAATGCAACCGTACCCGTGTTATCTGTTAGTCAGCTATTGGAACAGTTGAAATAGTTCTGTACTTTAACACTAATGCGATCGCTTCCCTTCAAAGAGTGTTAGACAAAGAGCGATCGCACTTTTCGTTGCTGATGAGGAGAGGTGCGTGAAGTGTTAGCTATCCCGCAGGGAATCGCTATCTGCCAACAGTTAATTCTCAGGTAGGAAGATGCCAGTTGCTTTCAATCCACAGTGCCCGTGCTTCAACTACGTGACATCCTCCTACACCGAATCGAAGATTACGGTGTAGGCTTCCTTACCTCGCGATAACGCTTTCCTGGTTATTTCCTAAATCATCGAAACGATTAAGAAGCCATAGTTATTAATAAAATCTGACATTTACTATTTCCTCATTCCCCCATTTTCCCAGCTTCTCTGCTTTTTTGCCGCACGGGAATTTCAATGATAAACTGCGCTCCTTCTCCGGGAGCAGAAATACATTTTAATTGACCGTTATGTTTTTCTACCACAAGCTGATAGCTAATAGATAATCCTAATCCCGTGCCTTTTCCTACTGGTTTCGTGGTAAAAAACGGGTCAAATATCCGCTGTTGTATTTCTTGGTTCATCCCTGATCCATTATCGGCGATCGCTACCACTACCCAATCTGATTCATTAATGGAAGTGCGAATAAAAATCTGTTTTTTTTCATTACCTGTTGCTTCTGATAAAGCATCAATACTATTATTGATAATATTCATAAACGCTTGATTCAACTGCCCAGCATAACACTCAATCTTGGGTAAGTTTCCATAAGCTTTAATAATTTCAATACTGGGAGAATCTCTCTCCCCATTCAATCGATGTTTTAAAATTAATAAAGTGCTATCAATACCTTCGTGAATATCAACTTTTTTAAGTTCTGACTCGTCGTGACGGGCAAAGTTCCGCAAACTAAGGACAATCTGACGGATGCGTTCGCTGCCAACTTTCATAGAAGCGAGCATCTTGGGTAAATCATCAGCCAGAAATTCCCACTCCATCTCTTCAGTCTGTTCGACAATTTCACGAACGGGATTCGGATAGTGTTGCTGATAGAGATGAACCAGGCTGAGTAAGTCTTGGGTGTAGTCATTGACATAAAGAAGATTGCCGTGAATGAAATTAACCGGATTGTTGATTTCATGAGCAACTCCCGCAACCAGTTGACCTAAGCTAGACATTTTCTCGGCGTGAATCAGTTGTGCTTGGGTTTGTTTTAGCTTGTCTAAAGCTTGTTTTAGTTCTTCATTTTGGCGCAGTGTTTCTGTATTCTTCTGAACTTCTTCAGCCATTCGATCGAAAGCGATTGAAATCTGACTCAGTTCATCAGAGCCTTTTAAATTAGCACGGACTTCTAAATTTCCTTGCGCTAAGCTGTTACTAGCTGCAACCAGTTTGCCTACTCGCAAGTTCAAGGTTTTGTAAAAGAAGAACCAGAGAATGCTACAAAGCACGGCAAGAGCAACACTGTAGGTTAGCGATCGCTCTAAAGCATCGTTGTATGCCTGAGCTTTTAGCGACGAAAGGTCATACTCCAACAACAACACAGCTACCCTCGACGGTAGGATTTCTCCAGGCGAAGCTCCCAAAAGCACTGGATAAATTGCCCTGAGGGTTTGTCTATCGTCCGAGAAAATTACCTGCTTTGACTGAGTTTGCTGGACTTCTTTGATCGCTGATAAGCTGGAGGCTGCTAGAGTGTTGCTGATTAAGCGATTTTGCAAGTCAAAACGAGTTGACAAGAGTACTCGCTCATTTTCATCACAAAGCAAAGCTAACCGCAGATTAGGAGCGGGAGCAATCTGAGCGATCGCTAAATGGGCACCCTTACCTTGAGCCGTTCTGTACAAGTACTCTAGTAACGTTGCTGTTTGACTTGCAGAAAATTCAGCCTGCTGTCTGATAATCGTTTCGGTACGGGAGAAGGACTGAGAGACTTCCCGTTGAAACGAAACCAAACCTAACACACTGCCGAACACTAACAGAATCCCTGGAATCGAAAACCGCAGAGGAAAGGGGAAGCGATGCATAGGTAGACTTTTTGCAAAAATAGTTTTGCCTGGAGGCATGAACCACAGATTAACCCAGATAAACACAGATGAATCTGATATTAACTGTAGGCATCTGTAGTTTTTTCATAAAGGTATGTTGAGTGTTGCAATCGGTCTACGCTTTAGGGCTTGACATCTCTAACCAGTCTGTCATCGAGCAGAGGGTTAAGGTCTACGTCTTGTTTCAGTATGTTATTTTCAACCAAGAATTGGGATAACCGTTGGCTTCCCTTGAGCAACACAGAATTGGTTTTTCCCAAGAGTTTCTGGTTTTCCTCAAGGGTGACGAGCTGAAGCCCCTTGAGGGATGATAAGAATTGTTCGGGTGTGATTCCTTGTCGCCGTGCCATTCGACGAGCGGCATCTTCGGGATTTTTCTCAATATAATCGAGAGCGCGGAACCAACCCTGGATTAACACCTGCAATTGAGTAGCATGCGTCGTCAACAACGACTCACTGCCAATTAGCACATCGACTACTTCACCAGGAATCTGGCTGCTGTCAAAGAGTAACTTGGCTCCGGCGTTGAGTATATTGGAGCGGTATGGCTCAAAGGTGACAATGGCATCAACGCGACCTTGTTTGAACGCCTCCTCCTGCTCCGATAGCTCCACAGGGACAATCTTGACATCTTTGAGTGACAGACCGACTTGTTCTAAGCCACGGCTCAGGACAAATGGTGCCAGCATTGACCTGTCAAAGCCAACCCTGCGCCCTTTTAAACTTTGCAGATTCGCGATCGCTCCTTTAGCTACAATGGCGTCTGCACCATTAGAGATATCCATAATTAGCCAAGCACGGACATCTGGATGAGTCGGCGCTAATGGCAAAAACCCAGTCATCGGTGTGGCGCTCATTTCTACTTCACCGTTCCGGTAAGCTCTGTTTGGGTCGAAGTTGGGATACTCCACTAATTGAATCGGGGTTTTACCGTAGTATCCCAGTTCGCGAGCCAGAAATAGAGGTTCATACCCAGGCCAAACATTGGTACCAATCCGTAAGGGTTTCAGGGGTGCTGGGACACAACTGATTAGAATGAAGCTTGAGAGGGCGATCGCCACAATTAACAACTTCACAGGCAAGGTAAAACCTCTCATCTTTAGTCCTCTGAGGGCAGTCCTAATAGAAAGCTCTTTTTACCTGAGTATTATCGAATACTTTTCAGGACTAGACTTTTGTGAGGCGCGATCGCCCCAGTAATCCTTGTGGTCGAACCAGAAGCATGATGAACAAGATAGCCCTGCTCGGAGCCGTAAATCAAGCCTTTGTGCTGCAATCGGGCGATCGCGCCTTGGAGACTGCCCCCTCTGGACAAGTAATGCTTGTGAGCGATCGCTGTTATTGTATCCACCAACCCGAAACAGCGATCGCTTCCCTTCAAAGAGTGTTATTTTATCGCCTACCCTCTTTCCACTCTTCCCCACCTGGTAGCTGAACTAAATTCTCATCAATGATTGCTGGTAAAGTTTTTGCCGAAGGTTCATACGTTAAATCGAGCAATCTCTGAGCCGTCATTATTAAATCTGTTCTATCCACCGACGCTGCAAGTTGGCAAGGATGATAAAAATAATCCATAGCTTCTATATTTGCCGGACGAAGTGCTGCCTCAATTGCCTCTTCTAGAAAAGGCTTCCATTCATCTTGCTCGATGTAGTAAGACGTTTTATTCTCTTTGAGATTTAATGTTTGAATTTGCTGGAGAGAATCTGAAATTAAAGCTGCCCAGGAATTAGTTAAACACTGGTCAACTTGGTTTTGAATCAAGTGAGTCAGCATTGTGACCAGACACGCTTCGATATTACAAAGGATCGCTTGTTTACTCATGACTCATCCCCTCCAGCTCATGCACAATTGCCAAAGCATCTGCATAGGGTCCTTCTAAGATGCTAGTTCTTAGGTCGATTAGTTCTTGAGTTATAAATGCTACCTTCACAGATAGGCGTTGATAGGCTGAATATAGCATTCAGTCACCTGACATCTTGACTACCCCCTTAAGCGATCGCTCCCACACACTTTGGTATCAACTCAAGCGCTGGCGAAGCCACAAAGCAAACAGAGGCAGAGCCAGTCGATAGCCTTGTTCGGAGCCGTAAATCAAGCCTTTGTGCTGCAATCCCGCGATCGCGCCTTGGAGACTGCCCC
>NZ_JAMPKB010000156.1:0-4694 GCF_039961925.1 Trichocoleus sp. DQ-U1
TTGCCATTCTTCACAATATGGGTGGAATCACAAGCAGGACAAGCCGGGCGGGGATTCGACATCGAACAACAGCGGGAACTCTACCCTCCTATCCTTACATTTTTAGGACTACCAAAAGTTTCTCCTTATTTTAAAGAAAAAACTTCGTTTATATTCTACTAATAAGCACTTAACTTAAGTAAAAATCAACAAAAGCACAGGTAGAAGAGCAGCCATCGGCAATGGGTAATAGTAACTCAAAAGACACACCGTTACACGCAATGAATCCACTAAGCCGATTTTCCAATCGAGCAGAGGATTACGCCAAGTACCGACCGAACTATCCAGATGCCGCTATTGATATTATCCTGAAGGGATTGGGAAATTCATCGCAACTGGTCGCCGCAGATATCGGTGCAGGAACGGGAATTTCCTCGCGTTTGTTAGCTCAACGGGGAGTGAATGCGATCGCTATCGAGCCAAACGCCGCAATGAGAGAAGCTGCATCACCGCATTCCTTAGTAGAGTTTCGCGATGGGACAGCAGAAGTCACGAATTTACCCAACGCATCTGTTGATTTAGTGACTTGCTTCCAATCTTTCCATTGGTTTAATCCCGAACCAACATTGCTAGAATTCCGCCGCATTCTCAGGCCAAGGGGACGACTAGCGGTAGTATGGAACGATCGCGATCAAAACGATCAATTCACAGCAAATTACAGCCGCTTAGTTGAGATTGCATCAAACAATCATCCAGCAGAGAAGCGGATGGTTTCAGTCGCTCCTCTACTAAGCAGCCCCCATTTTCCAGATGTCCAGTGCCATACTTTTGAGTACCAGCAGCAGCTAGATTTAGAGGGACTAATTGGCAGGGTAAATAGTGTATCTTACATCCCCAAAGAAGGTGAGGCGTACCAGCAACTTGTGACAGATTTGCAAGAACTGTATGCAAGCGCTTGCAATGAACACGGCTATGTGTATTTAACCTATACCACGAATGTTTACCTTGCAGATAATGGGTAATCAGAAAGAGTAACTGTAGAGATGCGAAATTTCCTATCTTTGCAAGAATTACCCATTACCCATTACCCATTACCCATTACCCATTATTATCCTTTCGCCCAAGGTCCCCAAATAGCAAAAGTAATGCCAGGAGTTTGGATATTCACGAACATGGTCTGACCATCGGGCGAAAAACAGGCACCAGCGAACTCATTATCATAGATAGCATTCCGAGCAAATTGGTAGAGTTCGCCCTTTTGAGTGACGCCGACTACAAATTGCTCGTCGTCACCATCTTCACAGATGATCAAATCGCCAAAAGGAGCCACAACAATGTTATCAGGACTATCTAATACATTTACATCATTTGGTTCAACAAAAAGTTCAAGAGTGCCGCCTTCTTGTGCTGTTTTCCCAGGAACGTAGCGCCAAACTTGACCGAGTCCGGCAGTGCCACCATCTGTGCAACAAAAGTAAAATTCACCGTTGCCGTACCAGATGCCTTCCCCACGTGTAAATTGGGCTGCACCCTTACTAAAGCCTTCGACGCGGACAGTATCTGTATCCGGGTCGGGATTGTCGATGCGAACCCATTCAACTTGCATTGGTTGACGCACCGGGAAGTTAGTTTTAGTAATTGCTTGGGGCATTCCTTTAATTTTCAGGGCTTCCAAAACACCGCCTTCTACAAGTTTGCCCGGTTGATTTGGAATGAAGCGATAGAAGAGACCATTGCCTCTATCTTCAGTTTCATAAACAATTCCAGTTTTTGGATCGATTGCAACCGCTTCGTGGTTAAAACGCCCCATTGCTTTCAAAGGCACGGGAGTCACAGTTGTTTTTGCATTCGCCGGAACTTCAAAGTTATAACCGTGACGTTGGTTGACATTTCCCGTAATATTAACTGGATCGTTTGTAGCGGGAGTTGAGGTATTTTCTTCAGAGCTAATCCACGAACCCCAAGGAGTCGTGCCGCCTGCACAGTTACGGTATGTTCCTGCTAGGGAAGCAAAATGACTTTGTATTTGGCGATTCGCCCCTACAATTAGAGTTGTTGTCCCACCTTTACAGAGATTATCGTATTTGAGTCCGACAACTTGCGTGGTAGAATTCGGGCTTAATTCGTGATTGCGAATTAAGATAGTTGTGTTATTAGGACCGGGAAAAGCACCCATCCCATCGTGACCACCCGGTACTGGATTGCCATCGTTCATCATGTCTCCAGTCCGAGAGATAGCGCGATATTGAAATCCGCGTGGTAAATCCAATAAACCATTGGGATCTGGAATCAGTGGGCCATAACCTCCCCCATTTACTAATTGACCCCTGGCTGCTTTGGTATAGAGCGCTTCTAGAGGGGACATTAATACAGCACCCGCAGCACTCGCGCCTGCCAGGGTGAAGAATTGCCGCCGTGATAAAGACATGGTGTTCTCCGCGTTTATGCGTTGAACAGCTTAATTGGCGTTCATCAACCTTCGGCAAAGCTTTGATTAAGGCTTGGTTAATTTTTTATTCAGAAAATATTATTGCTTGCCTAGTTTATTCCGTTTTTACTAAAAAATTATGAACGTAGAAGTACGCTAAGAATCTTCGCGAACCTTTGCGCTTAGCTTAGCGTAGCTTTGCGTTAAAACACTCATTCATCTTCAGGATTAATCGCAGAAAATAGCGCCGAATAATCCTCATCCGCTAAACCCATGTCCTGTGCCATTTCTAAAATTTGGCGAATACCTTCCAAACTGCTGACATTCAAGCCATTTAACTTAGCTTCATTGAGAAATAAGTTAGTATCTTTGAGCAGATGTTTAGTTGGGAAATTGGGATTTTCATAATTCCTATCTAACATCCGCTGCAATTTCTTATCAAAAGTGGGAGCAAAAAGGGCGCTTTGCCGTAAGATTTGCATAAACAGCTCAACGTCGGCACCTTGACGTTGAACAAAACCTAAACTAAGGGCAAAAGCACTGGTAAGGGAAGCGATTAATTGATTTAATGCTAATTTGACAGCAGCGGCAGCACCGACTGAACCAATATGTAGGGGTTCAGGGCTAAAATGTTTTAGAAAATCCGACCACTGTTGAAATTGCTCATCGGAAGCACCTACCATGACAATTAATTTACCGGCTTCTGCTTCCGAAATACTGCCCAACACGGGTGCTTCAATATACTCTGCACCCGCTGCAACAATTTGGGAAGCGATCGCTTTACTTTCTGTGGGTGAGATCGTTCCCATTTGAATGACTGTACGCCCTTTTAACTCTGGTCGGGAAGCCTCCGACAACAGAACTTCATCAATTGCTGTCGCATTTGTCAGCATCAAAATTACGCACTCAGACTCGCGAATTGCCTCTTGTGGAGAGTCGGCAATTTTAGCGCCAGCGTCCTGCAAAGGTGCTAACTTTGACTGAGTACGATTGTATGCAACTACTGGAATTTTAGCGTCTAACAGCCTTTTAGCCATCGGCTGTCCCATCAACCCAGTTCCTAAAAATCCTACTTTCACGATTGCTTTGACCTCTCTAATTCTTGTTGCTGAAGAACCTCACGCCGTCTGCAACACTCCTCAGCGTAAAGAGGGTTGGGAATGAGGTTCAGGAAGGATAACGGCGATTCAAGCGGATTTAAGAGGGATCAACCCAGGCTCGTTCGGCTGTCCAATGGCGATCGCTCGATCGATAAACTGTAACACCCTCCAAACCAGCTTGTTGCAAGAAGTCTTGCACTTCATCCAAGGTAAACGCAGCGTGGAGAGAGTCGTGAAATAACATCTTTTGATGTTTGTTGTAATTTGTACCGATACTTTCCACCAAATTATTCATTATTTCCTCGCTTGGAGGACGAATTAAATCTCGGATGAGAATAGCACCCTGCGGCTTTACCACTCGTTTCACTTCTTGCAAGAATGGCAGTGGATTGGGTAGGTGGTGAAACAGGCTATTGGAAATTACCATATCAAATTGTCCATCTTGATAAGGTAGCTTCTTGGCATCAACAAATTCCAGAATGATTTGTTTTTGCAACCCAGCTTTTTCTACATTTTCTTTGCCAAGTTGCAGCATTGATTCTGCCATATCGATGCCGAGAATTTGCCATTCAGGGCGTTGCTGTGCAATTAAAATAGGAATTCGAGCGGTTCCGGTTCCGGCATCTAGAACAGTTGCATTTGTTGCTCCTATCTCAATTGCCCGTTGAGCAAATGCCCCGTTGATTTCTGTAAAGTCCATCGAGTCATATTCAACAGCTTCTTCCAAACTGTCCATGACTTCGGGCTCTAATACTCTTTGCATGGCTTAATGGCTAAGTAGATGGATCTCGTATTTGTCGGATAGATCGAGCAGATGCGGAGGCGCGTTCATGCCATAAGGCTTTAGCCTTCTAGGGATAGTACCCCATCAAAGCGTTGTCAATGTTGGGTTTCGTTCCTGAATCCAACCTACATAAGATGTTTAGGTTGATCGTGTCCACTCGCTGAATTGCTAATTTCGATCGCGCTTTCGTTTGCGTTCTTTTTCCTTCTTCTTCGCCTCGTCGAGAATTTTCTTCACTTTTGCCTTAATTTCGTTGTGTCGCGCTACTCCTTCATAGGCATAGCGGTTGTAACCGTTACTCTGAATTAAACTTTCTAAATACCGAGTCCGCTCATCGGTGATCGGGTGCGTGGAAAGCCAACTGAAGATCGGGCGATCGCGATCTTGCTTGCTTAGCGTCACC
>NZ_JAMPKB010000157.1:0-4385 GCF_039961925.1 Trichocoleus sp. DQ-U1
AAGCGAATTGTATGGTATCCCCGTTGAAACCGTTCCCGCTTTGATAGATGTCCCCTTATCCACCGTTCGAGTCTTACCCGAATCCTTTCGTCACGCTAACACCTTGGGGATAGCCAGTCACGTTGCTGTCATTTCTAACTCAGAAACTTCTCTAACCTTATTTCTGTTAGATATTGATACGACAACGAAACTTTCTTGGGGCAATTTCGCTCTGCCACCTGCTACGGACGAGGAGACACGGCAGCCTCAATAATGCTATGTTTATTACCCTATAAAGGCGATCGCTAGCTCATCTGGATCGCTTTGGGAATTTAGCTCTATATATCTACTCATCAATTAGAAGATGAGAGCGATTGCGCCTTTCAAACCCCATCATATTGAAAGGTGAACTGAAAGAGATCGTGCCTATTCCTCACTGTTATATAGAGTACAATCATCGCAAGCCTTGGCAGGTGAAAGCAGCCCAGTAGCGATGATGTGAGAAGGCATATTCATCTAAAGAATTTTTGTGTGGGTTAAGCTGTCCTATGACTACACCGTAGATCTGATGTTTACGATTACACTCCACATAGTCAGATGAACCAGGCTGATATTGATCTCGCTTGCTTTTTGTTTCTTTCCATGCGACGAGTGTCTGACTCGATATTTTTTTAATATCATCTTTGTTCAGTTCACGCAGTTTGATTTGAGCTTGTTGCAGAGATTCGGGGCGGCTTTTATCTTGTTGTCGATGCTGATAGTAAAAAATGGAAAATAATGCTGTGGCTAAGTCATCGACTGACCAAAGTGTACTGACAACACTTCTGGCACCAGCACATAAAAAACCTGTGGAAAGGGTGAGAATATCATCCGTTATTTCCGGCACGCCCAAACCAGTTTCGCAACAAGAGAGAAACACATCAGAAAGATTAGGCAGCCGCCAGCCTGGAGTCATCAACTGCCCCAAGGTGATATTACCATCAGCCAATTTCAACTGGGAGTTAAGAGGATTATCGAGGCAGGATTCAGCATGATGGCTGGAGTGAAGCACCTGAACTCGTGAAGCCATCTGACGATAGTTGCTTGTCGTAGCTTGGCTGCGACCTCTTAAGCGATCGCTTTCAGGAATATTGTAAATTTTCGCAATTTGTTCACCCTCAAAATTCGCAACGGGTAGGTCTTCGGTAGCATCTTCCACGGTGCCGTAGGTGAGATTTCCTTCTACTTCGCCCCGTTGTTGGCAAAATTCCAAAACTTGGCAACTGGGGGTATAGCGAATGAGAAACTTATCTCCCAAATATTGACCTTCTCCAAGGGGCAAAGCAGCAAAGGGAATCTGATGCAGCGCCAAGTGAGGCACTAAAATCAGTTCGGTAATGTCCTGTAGGTGCTGAGAAATAAGGTCATTGATTTGCAAGCGTTGAGCCAGTTCGACTAAGAAATTACTAATTTGGGACTTCCAAGTGTTTCCATCTTCGACGTAGAGTTTTAACCAGTTCTGCAAAATCCAAGATTGCAGTGTTGCCATGCCTTCTCCAGTACAAGTGTGGCAGGCGATCTGGTTTTTCCGCAGTACAAATATATGAGTATCGTTACTGGTGCTATAGAAGCTGAGGATAGCAGTAGTAGGTTGGTCGATGAGCTTCTGCATCGCCGAAAAGTCAGGAGCTATAACTTGAATCTCACCAGCTAGTACGGGGTCTAGGCGTCTGAGTTGTTCCCAGATTTGCTGTTTCTCAGCTTCTAAAGATGCGATCGCTTGTGTTTTGGCTTGGAAGGAAGCGCGATCGCCTTTGCTAATTTCTCCGCTCTTATTGTCAGAATTGTATTTAAACCGTTCTTGGTCAATTCGCTGTTGCAAGCCATCAAACTGCTGCAATAACGCTTTGACTTCTGGGGGAATTTCGCCGCCTTGGTAGAGGTCATTACTAGCCATCAAATCTACGAGGCGCTTGGAACGCGATCGCTCAACAGTCTCAATGGCTTTTTCCAGTTGACCATTATTGATGCAGGCTTGCACCATGTTTTCGTAGATGCCAATGGACTCTGCCAGAATCTCTTGACGGCGTGATTCAGAAGTTGTCCAAGTGCGGCTTTGTTCTATAGCATCAATAGCAGCAGCATAGCCTTGGGTAGCTTCTGTCCATAGCGTAGCGGCAAAGGCGGCGTTGCCCAGGTTACGTCCAGTTTTGAGGCACTCTACTGGGTCAGTAGTAGGAGAGTGGATTGCCAACGCCAATCGAAATACCTGTAATGCCTCTGGAATGTTTTGCAGCTTGCAATAGTAAAGTCCCAGATTGTTTTGAATTCCTGCCCAGTTCCTCGGAAAGCCTTCACGGGTATAGACTTGTAGTGCCATTTCATAGCACTGAACAGCTGACTTCAGATTTGATGCCGAGTCTATTATTGAGCGAACAAATAGTTCACCCATTGTTCTCTGAGAGTCCGCCGACTCTAAACTGGACACACCGTCTCCTAATATGCGATCGCGGTAGGCATTACCCAGATTAGTTTGAGTATCTGCCCATTGGTAGGGAAAGTCCTCAAAGGTATAGATTTGCAAAGCTCGCTTGTAGCATTTAATTGCTAACTCTAGACTCGATTCTTTATCTCCTAAGATGCGATCGCAGTAGACAACACCTAAATTACTCTGAATTGCTGCCCATGCTTGGGGAAATGCCTCACAGGTATAAACTTGTAATGCTGCTTCTAAGCACTGAATCGCTAACTCCAAATTCGACCATTGGTCGCCTGAGATGCGGTCTCTATAAGCAAGTCCCAGGTGGTTTTGGGTTCTTGCCCATTCCTGGGGAAACGCCTCACGAGTGCAAACTTGCAAAGCTGCTTCTAAGCACTGAATCGCTAAATCCAAATTCGACTTGCGATCTCCTAAAATGCGACTGTGGTAAGCATTGCCCAAATTGTTTTGAGTTCCTCCCCATTCCTGGGGAAACGCCTCACGAGTGTAGACTTGCAATGCTTGGTTGTAGCATTCAATTGCTAACTCCAGGTTCGATGCTTTGTCGCCTATGATGCGGTTTCCATAGGCAGTACCCAAATTGTTTTGAGTTCCTGCCCAGTTTTGAGGAAATGCTTCACGAGTGTAGACTTGCAGTGCTTGGTTGTAGCATTCAATTGCTAACTCCAGGTTCGATGCTTTGTCGCCTATGATGCGGTTTCCATAGGCAGTACCCAGATTACTTTGTATTCTTGCCCAGTATTCAGGAAAAGCATGATTGGTGTAGACTTGCAACGCTCGGTCATAACACTGAATCGCTAGCTCTAGATTTGAGACTCGCTTGTCCAAGATGCGCTCACGGTAGGCGTTGCCCAGGTTATATTGAGCCATAGCCCAATTTTCTGGGGATGCTTCACGGGTAAAGATAGTGGTAACGACCTCATAGCCTGTAATCGCAATCTCCAGGTTGTTCGCCTTTATGCCTAGCGAAAACTGTCGCATCAGGCTACTGAAATGTATGAGAGCGACTCCAATACCCTGTACTAGATTTTGTTCCGATTCAAACCTAGGAGCCGTTATCCTACTTCGCAGCAAAGCCGCAAATTGATCATCAAGTTTGTCCAAATTCGCTTCCAGCAGTGGATAAACCACTTGTGGATCACCATTGCTTTCTGCGATTACCTGCAATACCTCAAGTAAGAAATTTACATAGGATTTTTGATATTGTTTACTCTTTTTTGGCTTTCCAGTACCGAATCCTTTTGCCATATCGTTCACTTAACCTTAAAATCTTAGTCATCTCAGGCACTTTGACGGGAGTGCCACCCCAATACTGGCTGCCACCCAACAGTTACTAACTCTTGGGTGGGGCGCAAAATGCCTCTACTGAAGTCAATTCCCACCGCTTCTAACTGCTCAAATCCATTTTTGTAGAACGGATGGCGAGGGCTGGTGACTTGATTCCTCATCCACAAATAGGGATTATTCCGACTACGACCTTCCCAGTCATTAGAAGCAGGCCATTTGCCGCAATCCAGGGGACTGACCCAGCCGTTGAATTCCAAGGCTAACAGACACCAAGCTCTCGCTCCCCATTCATCAGGTGTCGGGTCATCTGGCTTAACAACCCCATTACTGTTAAACCAATTCATTTGAGGAACTCCCAGCCCCCCATGCTGCCGCCACAGGGCGATGTAACCATCTGGCTTGACCGCAAAATGACCAATTTCATGCAGAACATTCCACCACTTCTCATACCCAGGCGTGATAGTAATTCCGCTGACACCAATGCTGTGACTAAATGCCTGAACATCAGCAACGGTGGGGATAATCAGATTACCCTTGTCTCGCGTCATATTCTTTCCTTGTGATGCTTTTTATCTAAAGGTTAGAATTCAAAAAACATAGCTTTATAAACAGAGAGTTAGCAGATTTTGCTCTTAAGATT
>NZ_JAMPKB010000158.1:0-4218 GCF_039961925.1 Trichocoleus sp. DQ-U1
ACTAAAACTCTAACCTGCGTTCATAGAGCTAGAGATTCCTGAGACTTCTGACGCAGCTTAAATAAGAAGTCAGTTTTGGACTTGACCTCAAACATCAAATTGGGGACTAACTGAGCATAGTCTCCTGTTGTTCGCCGCGATCACTCTTAATTCCTGCTTCTTCAATCAATCTGATTGACGCAGACTTCATGAATGATGAATTTTCAAGTTCTGAGGGTCGCTGGACTGGTCGGCGAACGCTTTGAACTCGATCGCATCGTGACTACAGAAGAGGCGCACGTCGTTATTGCGATCGCGCGATAATGCACGTAGCCGATCTTGATTGTGGAGCCTCGCCTCGCGATCCACCTCCATCATCCATTGGTAGAAACGCATTCCCGGCGTGCAACGTGGTTCGGAGGAGTCCATCTCGTGTCGGTAAAAGTAGGCATCGCCCGCATTCAGGAGCCAACCCTCTGCTGTCTGGATGGCAACGCCAGCATGACCCCGCGTGTGACCAGCCAACGGGATGAGTAGAATCTCCGGCGGTAGCCCCTCAAGATCGCGCACAGCCTCGAAGCCGAACCAGGGTTCGCCCCCCGGCGAATAGAACTTCCAGCGTTTTACCTCGTCCCACTGGTCTGGACGATAGCGCTGGCTGGTAATGAAGCCGTGCCGATCCTGCGCTGCGTCAATTTCAGTCTGCATTACGTGTACGGTTGCTTCAGGGAAATCCTCTAGCCCACCAGCATGATCGAAATCGAGGTGGGTAAGCACGATATGGCGCACGTCGCGTGCGGAAAATCCTAGTTGCTCGACCTGAGCGATCGCTGTGTACTTGCGATCGAACTGGATACCATTGAAATGAATAAAAAACGGGCTGAGTCGCGCATAAGGCGAGTTGACATCGCGCACACCAAAGCCAGTATCGATTAGAACAAGCCCCTGATTTGTCTCGACAAGCAAGCAGTGGCAGACAAGGCGAGCCGTCAAACCGCGACTGAAGCCATCGAAGAGCGCCCCACCGACCGGACACATACAGCCACAATTGAGATGATGAATGTGCATAAATGTTCTGCTTTAAACTACTTTTTGCCTACGGGTATTGATGTCTGCACCTCATTCGACGCTTGCATTTGCTTCGGTCGGTATGAGAATGCCTGCCAAAACACCTTTACATACAACAGATGATCGGGAAGGCACTGCGTGCGTTACTTGTTAGCCGACTCAGACTCAGTCATCTGACGATGCAGTTCAGCCTTGACGGTATCAGGCAAAACCTTGCTTACATTGCCCTGAATCTTCGTCAGGAGCGAACCAGCGATGATGTGATCCTTGCCTGCCATTAAGGCATCGAAACCCTGTTTGGCGACTTCAGCCGGGTCATCGTTCTGTTTTGTACCCACCGTGGTGTCGTCCATTCCCGCACTATGGAAGAAGTTGGTATCGGTTGGCCCAGGCATGAGTGAGGTAACGGTGACGCCTGTATCCTTTAACTCGTTGCGTAGCGCTTCCGAGAAGGAGTGTACAAATGCTTTGGAAGCCGCGTAGACTGCTTCAAATGGCCCTGGCATGATGGCAGCAATTGACGAACTGAAGAGGATTCGACCCTTGCCGCGCTCGACCATATCTTTCACTACCCGTTTGGCGAGATGCACAGATGAAACGACGTTCAGGTTGATGAGATTCAGCTCGTCCTTTAGGTCAGTCTCGCGGGCGAAATCACCACCGACACCGACCCCTGCATTTATCGCGAGCGCATCTACCGATCTGCCAGTCGCCTTAATTTGGGTGTAGAGAGACTCTACACCCTCATAAGTAGCAAGATCAGCTTGCACCGTCTCGACCTTGGCACCCAGTCCCTCAAAGGTTTGAGCGGCTTCATCGATACTCGATCCGGTGGCTGTGACGAGGAGATCAAAGCCGTTTTGGGCGAACTGTTTGGCAAGCTCGTAACCGATGCCCTTGGAGGCACCTGTCACGACAGCTAGAGGTCGGTTCGACGAACTGTTCATAACCATTTAAACTCCTGTAGGGCTTCTCCACGCTTGGAAAGCTGTGGATTGTGCTTCTTTTTCGCTATCAGTAAAGTCTGCGCGAATGCGATCGCAACTCTTACTCATCCTAGGAAGACATCTGTGCGATCGCGTCTTTCCAAGGAAGTATGGCTGTTGTGTGTTTGAGGTTGCTTTTGTGGAGTTCACGCGATCCCCTGCGGTTCAGATCTCCGACTTTTCTAAAAAGTCGGGGATCTCGCCTTCACTAGCTCAGATTACAAAACTGTAATTTAGACGAAGGGCAAGCTGTAATTTTGGTTGAGCTTAATTGAATTTATAGACACGTTTCGAGATTCAACCGAAGGAGAAAGCTTGTGATGAATACCCGCCGACTGCTGGCAGCGATCGCAATTCCTGTTCTAGTTGGAACGTTTGGATGTGTGACTCTTAATCAGGCAACGGCTCAATCGCCCAACCGACAAGCCCAAAACTCATCCCAGCCCAATCAACAACAGCAGGGACAGGGACGCAGACGAGGACCAGATTTTGCCGCTGCGGCTCAGATATTGGGCATTTCAGAAGCTAAGTTGAAAGAAGCACTGGGAGTGCCAGCGAATCCTACACCAGGACAACGCCCACCTCGTCCCGACTTTAAGGCAGCGGCGGCAAAACTCGGCATTACCGAACAACAATTGGTAAATGCGTTGGGAGTTCCGCCCCGTCCGCCCCGTCCCGATTTTGCAGCCGCAGCGCAGAAGCTGGGCGTAACAGAAGCCAATTTAAAGGCAGCACTGGGAGTACCTGCAAACCCACCAACTACGCCGCCCGAACCGGGACAACGCCCACCCCGACCCGACTTTAAGGCGGCGGCGGCAAAACTCGGCGTGACGGAAGAGCAACTGGTAAATGCGCTGGGAGTTCCGCCCCGTCCACCTCAAGATGGCAATCAATCAGACGTACCTCCCCCTCCTCAGCAATAAGCTTGAATCAATTTAGCGACCCTTTCGTGGATACGACCAAATTTTCAATAAGCCCTGGCGATTAGAAATCGCGGCTTAACAAACTAAGTCCGCCTGCGCGGACTTAAGACAAATCAAAGATTTTGAAACCCGCGCAGGCGGGTTTTGTCTGTGTAGACGCGGTTTCAACCGCCCAGGTAGATTGCGATAATTCTATTTAGAGCAGATGAAATGAAAAAAGACCGTGTGAAAAGAATCCCAATTGTCTCCATGCTGAAGCGGCGAGAGGTGCTTGGCTTTCTAGGGGGAACAGCGGCAGTATCGCTTATAGGATGCTGGCGCGGACAGTCAATCTCAGCAAAGCCAATAGGTACATTAACTCAGACACCGACTCGGAAAGCGATCGCGCAGACTCCGACTTGCGTGGTAAAACCCCAACAAACGGAAGGGCCATATTTCGTGGATGAGAAGCTTAACCGTTCTGATATCCGCTCAGATCCCTCGAACGGTGCGGTAAAGCAGGGAGTACTGTTGCGTTTGGTGTTTCGTATCTCTGGGATTAATGGTAGATCCTGTAGGCCTTTGAGGGGTGCAACTGTAGACATTTGGCATTGCGACGCGCTGGGCGTGTATTCGGATGTTCGAGACTTCAACGGGGATACGCAAGGGCAAAAATTCCTGCGCGGCTATCAGGTGACGGATGCAAATGGGACTGCGGAGTTTGTGACGATTTACCCTGGCTGGTATCCAGGCAGAACGGCTCACATCCACTTCAAGATTCGCACCGATTCTGCGTCTGGGCGTGGTTCTGAGTTTACCTCGCAGCTTTACTTCGACGATGCTCTCACGGATCGAGTTCACGCGCAGTCTCCCTATGCAACTAAGGGACAACGCACCCAGCGAAACGATGGAGACGGGATTTTTCAAGATGGGGGTCAAGAACTGATGCTTCAGCTAACCCAAGATGCACAAGGCTACGTGGGTACATTTGATACTGGGCTTCAGATGACTTGAACTATTGCATATTAATCAACAGCGATCGCATTCTTCATAATTGCAGAGTTGATAGAACGCGATCGCTCAAAATACCCAACTTACTCACGACGAAACACAAACAGATTGCCTGTTGCACCTCGTCCTACCCTGATTTCTTCATCTAAGTAGGAGGTTGTCCACTCCGCCTCATTCCGGAGGAATTCCAATACTGGGATTTTCAATTCAGGAAAACTCCAGCTTTCCATGCTAAAGAGCTTTGTTGCATGCATCGAAAAACTATCAAAAGT
>NZ_JAMPKB010000159.1:0-4082 GCF_039961925.1 Trichocoleus sp. DQ-U1
TCAAAGAAGCGTTGATTTAACAGTCCGCTAAAGTCAGTAGATGTCAGCATCGGTATATCATTTTGGTCTTATTGCTGTAATTGTAATAGTTCTTTACTTTTTTGCGAACCGGGGCGAATCGTGGACGAGAAAGCGATCGCGCCTTCATCCTCAACAAAAATCGCATCCCTGAATTGGAGATGCGACTTAACTTTAAGCTCTTGGCGTATCCCCGTTATCAACTGTGAGTTTTTCCAACTACTAAACTAACTTTGATGTTGTAACCAAAAGCTTTCTTGAAAGCTGCTTCTACATCAGGCAGCTTTTCTCTCGCCATCCGGAAAATTGGCAGCGATGGAACTTTAACGCAAGCTTCCCCATTACTGCAAGCTATGAGTTTCCCATGTTGACTCATCAGCGTTTTCGTAGTCTTTACCGAAATATGCAAAATTACACCTTTCCAGATTAGGTCTAGCATATCTTGAATTGCTTTTTCCATTTGCTTAAGCGGGTCGATTTTCTCTATGTTTAAGGGCAGTTCCATCTGTAGGAAATTTTGAGCTTGCATTGTCTTACTCCTGGTTTAGATCGATTGTTTTTACCAAGAAGAAGCGGTTTGCTGTCCGCTACCTCCCACATCCAACATCTCTACAATGCCTGAGCTGTATTGGCTTGATGGCTGCACTTTTGTCGCACCTCTGCTACTACCCCCAAAAGTGCGACAAAATTTAAGCTGGTAACAGGCTAAATTAAAACTGACAAGAAGCTGATAAATAGAGGGTAGGCATGGCAGTTTCTCTCAGAGCATCTAGACAGGGACTAGAAATCGTTGATCGCGCTAGAAAAAACAGGGGCTGGACAAAAAGGGCTGCTGCTTGGTACGAGGCTGCTGTAGTCGGAGAAGCGGCTTTAAAGAAGTTTTGGCAGCGGAGACCAATTGTTCAAGATAACTTTGTCGCTATTTGTGAGGCTATAGGGCAAAAGTGGGAAGAGATTGTTGATAATAGCCCACTAACCAAGACAAATTCGAGAGCAGATTTTTTTGCCTATGATGATGCTTGGGTAGGTCGAGAACAGTTAGTTGGCGAACTTAAAGAAAAAATTCAAGGGTCGTGTCGCCTATTAATCCTTGTTGGTATAGCGGGGATTGGTAAAACAGCTTTGGCTGAACGATTAGTAGTGGAGTTACAGCCAGACGGGGATAAGTTTCACCAAGAAAATTTTGAAAACGAGCAGCAAGCTTCAGACTTTGCCAGTGTTGCAACTCGATGGCTGGAAAATTGGGGAGAACCCATTACACAAGAAAGCCGCAAAGATACAAATTACTTGCTGAATTTGCTAGTTAAGCGCTTGCGAGAGAATCGGTATCTGGTGGTAATAGATTCTCTAGAATTGATTTTGGAAGGAAATGAAGAAGAAGGTTGGAATGATTTTCAGGATAACGAGTGGGCAAAGTTCTTTGAAACTTTATTAGCAGCCGAATCTTGCCACAGTCGAATGATCCTAACTTCACAAGACTTACCAGAGGAAATCCCAGCACGTTACAAAAATTTTTGGGATTGCACCGTCTTAAGCGGACTTACAGAATCAGAGCGGCTAGAGTTGTTTGAGAAAACTGGGCTAGAGGTTGACGCAGATTCACCAAACACACTGTATCTAGAACGGATTGGCGCTGCTTATGAAGGGCATCCCCTGGCATTGCGGATGATTTCTGGAGAAGTTTGCAGTCACCCTTTTTATGGAAATGTAGTAGCTTATTGGAAAAAATATGGACATGAAATTGAAGAGGTCGAGAAGGCACTTGAGGAAGCAAAAACGAAAGGAATAACAGCATCCGCAGATGACCAGTGGCAGCTAGATCGATATACTCGTGAACTGCGAAGAAATGTGCGACATCGGATGGAAAAAACTTTTGGACGCTTGAAAAAGGATGTCCTCAATGCCTATCGATTGCTTTGCGAAGCTTCTGTGTATCGCTGTGCAGTACCGGAAGATTTTTGGCTCAGTCACTTGGAAGATTGGGACTGCGATGAAGATCAGCAAGAGGCGGCGCTGGAGGTGCTAAGAAATCGCTATCTGGTTGAGGAAGTTGTTGAAGACGATCAACTGCTGCTAAGACAGCACAATTTAATCCGTAGTGTAGCTCTTGAATATTTAAAACAACTCGATTAAGAAAATGAGTGACATTTTACCGTCTAGCGAATCGGTTTTGGCAGAGCTTGGTATCAATTCAGCAGCCATTAAGTTGATTCAGCCGCATTGGAAACGCACCCGTTACAGAGCCATCGTTAACTGGCTAATGAAGTACAAATCTAAGCCAGATGCAACCAATCTAGAGAAAGTGCGCGGCTACCTAGAAGCATTTCACCATCTCTGTGAAGTGGAAAATTGGAAGGAGGCTCACAAACTAATTTTCATTCACCTCAATACTCCCATGAATCAGGAGTTTCACAATCAACTAAGCCTTTGGGGATATTATCGTGAACAAGCTGCCTTATACAGTAGGCTTTTAGACAATTTAAGCTCTGAAGATGAAGCTCTTTTCTTTAAGGGTTTTTTTTTGAATGCTCTAGGGGATATCTTCACAAATCTGGCAGAATATGACAAAGCAATTGATTACTTACAGCAAAGTGTACTCATCGCACGGAAAATCGGGAACGATCAGTGTGAGGCGGCAACTTTAGGAAATTTGGGATCGGCTTACCGTTTGCAGGGAAATTATTGCCGAGCAATTGAGTGTTATGAACACACTCTAGCTATCTCCCAGAAAAGCAAAAATCCCCAAAATGAAGCAGCTACTTTAACAGAATTAGGAAATGCTTACGAGGCTCTAGGAAATTATGCTAAAGCGATGGAGTGCTACCAGCAAAGCTTGGTGATCGTGCGAGAGAACCATGACCGCACTGGCGAGAAACTAGCTTTAACAGGTTTAGGAGCGCTTTTTTATCGGCTAGGAGACTACGATAAAGCGATTGAGTGCCAGCAACAGAGCTTGGAGATAGCAAGACAAATCCAATACCGCAAAGGGGAAGGAGTGGCTCTAGGTGAGCTGGGAAATGTTTATGAGGCTTTAGGTGACTATACCAGAGCTATTGAATACCAGCAGCAAAGTTTAGGCATTGCTAGGGAAATCAAAGATCGCTTAGGAGAGGGATGGTCATTAGGAAACTTGGGTATGACTTACCATGCTATGAGAGACTACGCCTCGGCAATTGATTATCAACAGCAGCGTTTAACCATCACTCAGCAAATCCATGATCGTCGGGGAGAGGCAGCATCTCTGGGAGAGATTGGGAGAGTTTACTACTGTTTGGGAAATTACCCCGAAGCAATGGATTACTATCAGCAGAGTTTGTCAATTATGCGCTCAATCCATGACCGCAGGGGAGAGAGCAATTTATTAGGAAGTATGGGTGGTGCTTTCTTCGCCTTTGGCAATTATGCAGTGGCAATTAGATACCATCAGCAGGGCTTAGCAATAGCACGGGAAGTTGGAAACCCTAGCGATCAAGGGAGGGCTTTGGCAAATTTGGGAGTTGCTTACCTTAACAAGGGAGATTACACCGAGGCAATTGAGTGCTTTCAGGAATGTTTGGTAATCATGCAGAAAATGCAGAATTTTCAGGGTCAAGCAACTGCAATGTGTAATTTGGGCATTGCTTTCATAAAACTTGAGCGATATGCACCTGCGTCGGCGTATTTACAAATAGCATTGGAAATTTTCAGAGCAATCCAAGACCGTAACTTGGAGGAGCAAACTTTGGTTGAATTGATCAAGGTTTACTGTGCATTGGGAGAGTATGACAAAGCGATCGCATACAATCACCAGCAGCTAGATATCGTGCAAGCAGCGTTACAGGAGTTAACGCGATCGCAAGCATCAAAAACTAAACCCCAATACATCTGATAGGAAAAATCTCATCAAATGTATTGGGGTTTTTGATTAATTGACGACTGAATCAGTTCTGAAACTAACTCGACACCAGAAATTTAGACGGCAGAAAAGAAGACCTTTGACTTGACGGGGTCGGGAACCATCGTCTTGTCACCGGGTTGCCAACCAGCGGGGCAAACTTCGTCGGGGTTAGTTTGTACGTACTGGA
>NZ_JAMPKB010000160.1:0-3960 GCF_039961925.1 Trichocoleus sp. DQ-U1
TTGATGATGTCTACTTTCTTTATAAATTCTTTTGAGAATCCTTTGAGTTTCTCGGCTTAAATCTCTAATAAATCTCATAAGTCTCTTGTTTTCTTGACTTTTGTTTTAGCTTATTCTACTTTTTATTATGTGTAATTTATTTTACATAAGCACTTATCCAACCAATAGTTTCTCCTGCACAGCAACCATTACTGCCAAATTTTCGTTGATTGCTGCCAGATGAAAATCATCCTTAAAGTCAATTGATAGAAAGCCATTCTGCTGCTCTAGCTCAGACAAGTTAGACACGAGATTCTTTCTATGCAAAGCGAGAATTTCAGGGTAATCAGCCGCTAATGCTCGTCTAAAAATGATGTTCGTCATATTTATTATAACTCTTGCAAATTAGCTCAAAAATAGGTATGAGCACCGTAATATAGTGATTTTTTAAAGTTATAACCAGGGATTTTTTCTGCCATAAATACGCAATATATCGCGTATTTATTTAAATTCACGAATTATTTAAGATTTTTATAGGCTGTAATACTTGCCTGCGGCTCCTGAAAAGTTAAAATTTATTTTTCAATAAAATTTAGCTCATGAATTGAGTTAGTACACGTTCCAACTCATCCGGTTGAAAAGTACCCTCAGCAGGTTGCCGATTCTGGTGCGCTGGTTCCAAATAAAGGTATTCACAATAAATATTCGTAAATTGAGTGTGGCGTTTAATCGCCCAATCAAAGATACAAGCTCCTGTCAACACAGCAAAGGAAAAATCTGTATTTTGCATCGCACAATAACTGAAGTTGGCATCGGTTAAGTTCGCTTTCCTAAAGGACGTTCCGGGATTGCTTTGAATCCCTTGAGTGAGCCATTTGAGAATACGGAAGGTCAAGAACGCAGAAACGAAAATCAGCAGTAGGAGGAAAAATCCTTGAGCGATTGCGCCATCACCGAAGCCAAGGATGCTAACAATCACAAGCCCAAGAGTGAGCGTCACCATGACCGCCAACAGTACAGCAATGGCTGCAATGTTCAAGAAGCTCGTGATTTGTGGAAAGTGGAAGGCAATCTTAGCCCGGATGAAGCTTCCAAACACGAGAGCTAATATCGGAAGCGCACTGAAAAAGAAGTTGAGTCCCTTATTGGAGCGATCGCCCAACAATACCATTGACACTTGGGCAGCGATCGCGCTGAAGGCGACTAAAACAACGGGACCAACGATAGCAGCAGCAACTAGAATATTTACCTGGCGGCGGCTCTGACCCGTTTTGGCCCTCTCAAACGTTGCCCCAATTAGGGTCGCCCCAGTGAAATTGCACCCCCGCAAGTCAGAGCCACTGAAGTCTGCGCCAGCCAAGTCCTGCCCTTTGAAAGAGCAATTTTGCAAGTTTCGGTTGGCGTAGTTTCGCTTGGTCATTATTTGCTGCCTTCCTCAGTATCAACAGCTACAGAGTATATTTTCATAAAATTGCCCGATGGTAGGACTTACGCATTGACAGAAGCCAAGTTCTGGGCAGTCGCCCAGCTTCTTTTCTAGGGGTTTCAGGATGAAGTCAGGCGCTACCTGAAGAGACAGATTTCAGTTTATACCCATTTTAAATTAACCTTCTTGAGGCATAACTTCTCTCAGATTTTTTTAAGTTGTGGATAAAGGGATTGATATCGCATCCAAGCCTCTTCTAAGTTTGAATCAACTGATTGGGGAGTTGCAGCAAGCGTTGGGGTGGCTGCCAGTTTGAGCGTGTCATTAGCATCTGCGTATACACCAATTCCGATACCCGCCAATAGAGCAGCACCACGCGCGGAAGCAGCAGCAACGGTAGTTGCATAGAGGGGTATTCTCAATACATCAGTCAGTAATTGTTTCCAAGGCATTTCTGCCGTTCCACCGCCGGCTAAACGCAGTTGTGTCGCTTTAAAACCTGTTGCCTCTAGTGCTTCAAAACCTTGTCGCAAGGCAAAAGCAACTCCCTCTAAAGCCGCCCGCATCAGGTGCGCTTGTGTGTGATGAAGTCCAAGCCCTACCCATGCCCCACGTACATAGGGGTCAAGATGTGGAGTTCGCTCGCCTGTGAGATATGGCAAGAATGTCAACCCTTCACATCCTGGGGGAACAGAAAACGCTTGAGTATAGACTTCCTGCCAGCTCAAGCCGAGGATACCCCGCACCCACTCAAGCGCTAGCCCCGCATTTTGCATGGCTGCAAGCGTGTACCACTGGTTAGGTACAGCGGCTCGATACAGATGTGTACGACCATGAGGATCGATAATGGGTTGGGAGCGAGGTGTAATGATTTGAGCGCCTGTGCCAATGGTTAGTTGAACCAAACCAGGCTCTAGTAGTCCGTTACCAAGTGCTGCCGCTGCCGTATCCGCAGCACCAGCGATAACGGGTAAGCCAACTCTTAAGCCAAGATGCTCTGAAGCAACAGTTGTTAGATAACCTGCGATCGCACTAGACGGGATAATTTTAGGTAACCAATCACCACGTAGATTCAGCGCCGAGATTGCTTCCCCAGCCCAGTTGTCCGACACAACATCGTAAAGCAAAGTACCACTAGCATCAGATGGTTCGGTTGCAATTTCTCCAGTCAGCCGTAACCGCAGCCAATCTTTTGGCTGAAGTGCCCAACGCGCTTCGGTGTAGACAGTAGCCTCGTGTTCTCGTAGCCACAACAAAGTGGGGCCCGCCATTCCAGCCGTAATCGGGTTGCCCAATCGTTCTAGAATAGCGGCATCAAGCGCATGATAAGTGTTAAGCGTGGCACTAGAGCGAGTATCTGCCCAGAGGATAGCAGGACGCAGAGGCTGACCCGACTCCGAAGCTAGGACAACACCGTGCATTTGCCCTGATAGTGCGATCGCCTGTACTCGATCGGCATGATTTCCTACAGCCTTCCTCACAGCCGAGGCAACAGCTAACCACCAATCCCCCGGTTCCGACTCAGCCCATCCAGGTTGGGGTGCATGAACAGGATAAGAGCTTGATGCTTCACCTATAGTGGTTCCGTCTGTCGCTAGGAGCAATGCCTTAGCAGAGCCTGTTCCTAAATCTATACCAAGCAGCATTAGGCTAATCCTCAAATCATTCAGTGTCTTAGCAAACGGGCGATCGCTTGTACCAATTCTTCAGGTTCAACAGGCTTGGAGATATGCATCTGAAATCCGGCAGCTAAGGCTTGCTGCTGATTGATCTCTCCAGCATAGGCAGTAAGTGCGATCGCAGGAATCGTGCCTCCCTGTTGGGGCGACCACTTTCTAATTTGCCGAATCAGCGCATAACCATCCATCTCTGGCATCCCAATGTCACATAACAACAGATCGGGGACAGATTGATTCAGATGGGTCAACGCCTGTGCCCCCGAAGCTGCTGTGGCAACTTGTGCGCCCGATTGCATCAGGGTGAATGCTGCCAACTCCCGCATATCTGCATCGTCGTCCACAACCAAGACCCGAACACCTGCTAAGTCTGTCGCACTTTCTGAATGCCTGTCATCAGAAGATGGTTCCGGCTCTACTATGTTTAACGGGAGCCGGATGGTAAATGTAGCCCCTAAGTTTTGTCCTAAGCTGTCTGCTTGAACGGTTCCTCCATGCAGTTCGGTAAAATGACGGACGATCGCCAGTCCCAATCCCAATCCGCCGAATTGTCGGGTCGTTGTCCCATCTTCTTGACGGAAGTAGTCAAACACATAGGGTAAGAAGTCTCGACTGATGCCTTTTCCAGTATCTTTGACTTGAATCTGAGCATACGTGCCAACCTGCTCTAGTCGCACTTCGATTCGTCCTCCGCTTGGGGTGAACTTCACGGCATTGGAAAGGAGGTTCCAGACTACTTGTTGCAGGCGATTCGTATCGCCTAAAACCGTTCCTGAAACGGGATTAAATATAGTTTGGATTTGAATGTGTTTGGCTTCGGCTGCTAGTCGTACCGTTTCTAGGGCGGCTTCAATCGTTCCTGCTAGATTTACGGGAGCG
>NZ_JAMPKB010000161.1:0-3808 GCF_039961925.1 Trichocoleus sp. DQ-U1
TATGAACTTCGGCTCAGTCAAAGGTAAGATGAGTAAAACTTATGACTGGCAGCTAGCAATCGTCTAATTTTAGACCCCATATTACCCCAGCGACGACTTTTGCAAGAGGTCTATTCTTGAATTGCCTGATTGCGACTATCGATGGGGCAAAGTTTTGTAGCAATTGAGCAGAAGCGAGATGCCTCCAGCAGGTTGCGCGGGATGCCAATTTAATTACTTCGTAGTTCCCCGTGGGGCGCGTTCAGCATGTGTTCCAATCCACTGCTTAGAATTCACTACGGTATCGATTTTATTTTCCAATTCTGTTAGTTGAGTCGGTGCGTCAGGTGAAGGAAGGTAATGGTGTACTGTTTTTTGTTTCTTGCCGATTGTCAATGAGGTGATGGCAGAAGGTGCATCGGTGTGTCCACCTGTATAGCTGTCTTGAAGCTTGAAGTAATTGAGCTTTTGAAAGTCTGCAATGAGCTTTCTCGCTGCTGTTTTACTGATAGTTGTTGTTCGGGTGCCAGTCACTTTCACAAACCGTTTGCCCTCGTAAACCACCTTGCCATTGCCATAAACAGTGAGTTTATAAATGGGGCAAAAGCCAAAACAGGCTGTCCGTTCGAGTGTCAGCGCAACTTGTGGTGAGACTTGTCGAGGTTGATTGAGTAGCCTTTGATTCGGAGTAGTGGTTTCAGCCGCCAGGAACGGGGAGTTAGGAATAGAGACGCTTAGAACACTACTGGCTACACCGATTATTAGACTTAGAAGAAGTGGCGATCGCATTATCGTTTGGCTCCAAATCAGAAAGATTCACTTAACTTCGAGTCTATTCGGCTGTTTCAGCTCTCAGTTCCCGGTTTCTAATTCAGAAACCGGAAGACGATGTAGGAATTTTCTATTTTTAGGCTAAGTTATCGGCTGTTGATGCTATTGGGTGAAATCATTGGTGTTCTCCGTAGACGAGTTGGGTTGTTACACCGCAGCGCACCCTAGAACAACTCAGCTTTGACAACTGAACGTACAGCAATATCTTCAAGGGGTGCAGAAAGCAAGCGATCGCTCGTTTAAGCTCTAGAATTGGAAGCATCCAATGAGCGACTCCAGCTCATACATTGATTAGGAAACCCTATGTCCTGCCAACACCTCAATGAAGTGACGCTGCAAAACCTAATCCATAAAGCCAACTATCCGGTGTTTCGCTGTGAAGAGTGTATGCGGATCAATGGTCGTTGGGTGCATCTTCGCATTTGTCAGACGTGCGGTAAGATGCTGTGCTGCGACTCGTCAGAACATCAGCATTCTCGTCGTCACTATGAAGAAACCGGACACACTGTAATCAGTTCAGCGGAGCTAGGAGAGCAATGGCTGTGGTGTTTTGTGGATGAGCAGCAGAAAAATTATTGAAGATGCACTCAATTGGGGCATCTCCTCAACTTACAAAATTGTAAAGGAAGGCGATCGCACAATCCTGCCAAACACTAAATCGAAGAAGGAGCGATCGCCTTGATGCTACGGGTTAGGATTTAGGCTAGGGCGTTCTGATTGAAGTATGGCAAAGCAGGAAAATCCTCTTACGGGAGAAGCACTCATTAAGGAAGTCTGTCGGCGGATTCGGGTTGCCCGTAGCTACTGGGATGCTCACAATAATGCTGCTTGTCGGGGAGAACGCGATCGCGCTTTAGCCCTTTACAATACGCTGACCAAGGAACAAAAAGACCAGATTCCGCAGCAGTTGCGGGTGTGGCTTCGCTACCGCAGTGAAAAATACTTTGGGGCACACCGAACGCCGCCCAAGTCGAAACGAAAGGCGAAGTAGCGCTTTGCTCTTGCAGGGTTTGGAGAAATTTGCAGCATGGTTTATCAGCTCACCCACGGATAGGTAGACTGCTTCACGGTTTCATAATTTGCGTCTAGCTGCGGTTCAAGTAGCAAAATTGCTGCGATTCGACGTGCCATATTCATAACTTCTGTAACTTCTTCAGCTTTGAGCGATCGCCCCAACAATTTCTGCTCTCGATAGCTCAACCATTTTTTAATGACTTGATACCCGCCGATTGTATAGTTCCACACGCGATCGGGAATGTTTTTCCAATAGGCGATGTCGTTGAGGTAAATGTCATGGGTGGCTGTGCCAAGTTGCTCAATGACTTGTGCGATCGCACTTTGTTCTTCAGATGTGTAGGCGCGATCAATCACTTTTCCTCTTCCAGGCATGGTGACGCCGTTTTGCCCAGCATATCCCCAACCTGCGGTTAGGGCAAAGTCGGTGTTAGGGTCAAGGTTGCCAGTGCCGACACGGGAAACAACGGCGATCGCTTTCAACTCAGGACGAGGTTTGCCAGAAGTGACACCTGTAACGGGAGTTTCTGGATCGAGGAGTGCAGCAATTTGACGACCAAGGTTTGCAGAGGCGATTAGAGTTTCTCGATTGTCAGGTAAGGGAATTCGAGGGAAGTTTTCACGGATTCCATCAGCATTCTCTTCTAGATAAGCAGGTGAATATCCAATTGCCAGAACATGCATCCAAATTAAAGCAGCCGTTTCTGCATCTGTATCAGGATCAGTGATGCCTAGTTCAGCTAAGTAAGTGCGGACAACAGGAGATAAATTTGCTCTTGCTGTAGCTTCAATGGCTATATCACTTATACCGTCGATTTTCAGTTGCTCTGCTACTGCTGCATCTGAATTTCCTTGTACAGAACGTAGCTGAAGTGGAAAGACAGATACATTTCTAGCAATTGCTTGATAATCCACTAGCGCAGAGGAGAAATAAATTGGACTACCCTTAGCTTCTTTCTCAGTTTTCAACCGTGTAACAAGAAATTTGTTCCCCACCCAACACTGTGCCCATAATTCGGGGCGAGGTTCATTCCATAGTGGGCGAATAGTACTGTGATAGCACCAGCGGTTTTCAAACGGGCGAACAGTATAACGACGTATATGCTTCTGGCTATAATTATCAACAGCAATAACTTTTTTTCGAGCTTTTTCAGCATCAAAACGAGCAGCATCTTCCGTGAGTTCTGGTTGCTGTTCTTTGATATCTTTCCAAGTCACGGTAGAGTCGAAATAGAGCTGCATACGTCTCTCTAACTCAGATTTTTCAATATCAATCAGAACACCTCGACGAGCTTCAATAAATGCTCTAAAAGGTGGTCGATCACTGAGATCAGCTAGAGCAGCCCAACTTAGATATGCTTTTGATGTCTCTAGAAGTCGGAATGATAAACGATTCTCTCGATTCGGTTGAGAGATTTTATATTGTTCATCAAAATTTTGATTTCCCAAGCCACTAAGCAAATTTGCTCGTTTATTCGCTCCCCAGAAGTGACGAAATCTCACTGTTGGTGTTTGACTACGGTTTTCCTGGCGAACCATCAAGCTAATTGCTGTTCCTACTCGTATTCCTTCTCGGTTATACTCCGTTGAAAATACCGAGGGATCAGGTTCACCTGTAGGTGTAAGTTTACCTGTTCCTCGGCTACTTCCATTCATACAATCAAACCAAAGATAATCAAATTCATTTAAGAAACGCTGCCTCATGACAACAAAAGATGGATCACTTAAATAAGAGGAGCTAGAAATGAAGCAAACAATCCCTTTGCCTGGATTTTGTTGTACGATACAGCGTTCAGCCAATCCAAAGAAACGTACATAGAGTTCATCAAGATTGAATTTTTTGATGTCCCATTCAGAACTTAGCCCTCTTTTAAGTGCTTAAGCAAAATTAATTACATATTCGGTTCCGACTTTTTTTAGCACATTTTTGACATACTTTACTAAACTTTTCCAGTCCCGATAAGCCTCTATCTCTATCCATTCA
>NZ_JAMPKB010000162.1:0-3770 GCF_039961925.1 Trichocoleus sp. DQ-U1
AACTCAAGCAGTATCGAGCGATTGCAACGCGCTACGACAAGCGTGCGGTTAACTTTCTCGGTGCGATTCACCTCGCTGCTACGGTCATCTGGTTGAATTGATGACACGCCCTAGAAAATTAAAAATCTATAATTCCCTGGCAGTGGCTATTAAACTATCAAGACAATTTTTGAGGGTTGGTTCCAGACGCCATATATCGCGTCTCCAGGGTAAATGGTACTGCTTGCAAATTTTTTGAGTTTTGCCTTTTTTTGCGGTTAAATGAACTTTTTTGCGGAACTTGTCGGACAAAACCGAGCGGTTGAGTTACTAACTCAGGCAGTGGCTCAAAATCGGATTGCTCCTGCCTATCTATTTGCGGGTCCCGAAGGCGTCGGACGCAGCATGGCGGCTCGGTGCTTTGTAGACCTTTTGTTCTGTGCTAATGTACCCGCAACTGAGCCAGACGCCCCCGAATCTCCTGTGATTAAGGAAGGAAGCAAGGGGAGTATTGCGTCTATCAAAAACCGCTTGCGGCAGGGCAATCATCCAGACTTATTTTGGGTGCAACCGACCTATCTGCATCAGGGTCAACGATTATCTGCCGCCGAAGCCGCCGAAGCGGGTGTCAAGCGCAAGGCTCCGCCGCAAATCCGGCTGGAGCAAATTCGGGAAATTACCCAATTTCTGGGACGTTCGGCGCTGGAGGCACCGCGATCGCTCGTTGTGCTGGAACAAGCAGAAACAATGGCAGAAGCGGCTGCAAATGCCTTACTCAAAACCCTGGAAGAACCGGGACGAGCAACGCTGGTTTTAATCGCACCAACGCCGTCGTCGTTGTTACCGACGCTGGTATCGCGCTGTCAGCACATTCCTTTCTATGGTTTAGACTCGGCGGCAATGGAGCAGGTGTTGCGGAAGACGGGTCACGAAGAGATTTTGGAGCATCCGACGGTGTTAGCGATCGCGCAAGGCAGTCCGGGAAATGCGATCGCTTCCTGGGAGCAACTCCAAACGATTCCCCAAGACTTACTTCAGGACGTTATCCATCTGCCAAAATCGTTTCGTGACGCCCTTGAACTCGCCAAACGGATTGATAAAACTCTCGATACAGAAGCCCAACTGTGGTTAGTTGATTATCTACAGCACACTTACTGGCAGCAATTCTTGAACGGTGTAATTCATAAATTGCCCCTCCAGCAACTCGAAAAAGCCCGCCAATCTCTCCTGAGTTATGCTCAACCGCGACTTGTCTGGGAAGTAACGCTATTAGAAATGATTTAAGCCACCATTTGAGAGGAAAAAATTGCCTTAACTCTCTTCAGATGAGGGCTTAAATTCAGGGGAATGGGGGCTTTTAATTTTTTCTTTTGCGTCTGGTTGCTGGCAGGCAATCATGGTTGTGATGTGTTCTTTTTCGTCATTGCGGATGGCAACGAACACATCGTAAAGATTCTCAATTTTTGGGCGACGCTCCCTTGGTGTATGAGAGATTTGAAAATCATCAAACATGTAAAGATCGCCCTCGTGGTAGTAATCAATTGCTATCTGTGGAGCTGGCTGAGTTTTGAGTTCAGCCTCATGCTCTGTTAGAAATTTATCGTAGGTGTGGTAAGCACCTTCTTCGACTAACTGATTAAAGTAGTAAGCCGATCTGGGAGCAATCATGTATACAAAGACTAGAATCCAGTAGTAAGCCAGGACGCCAATCCGAGCAATCATGCGATCACTCCACGATTTCCCCCCACCCAATGCTTCGATGATGCGGAGATGATGCAACTCATTCCAGGACTCAGCAAAGTGAACCTTGATCCAATCAGCATAAGGCCACGCGCCGAGACTTTCATAGAGATGAAGAACCGATAAATAAGCAAAACAAGGAACGCGAGCGATCGTTTCCAAGACATAAAATCTTGCATACCATCGCTCTTGGTAAAAAGTTTTTAAAATAAATTCTAAGAAACTAACGAGTAAACGAATCATTCTCCTAGTCTGCTTTTAAAACGACTAATAATTATAAACTCATGGATTAAGTATAAATAAATGTAAAATAATTAACAAACCAAGTAACCCTATTGATGTAGTGCAGGGGGCTAGCTGATATTGAATTTTTATACTTACCTAATACTCACCTACTGAGACTGCCGGACATCTACTGTGCGGACAACACTTATTGACCAGATTGTTCCACTAATTTTTTCAGACGCAGATATGCCTCTTCTGGGGTGAGCGGTTCAGATTCGGTTTCGTTAGGAATATAGAATTGGCTGCTATCTGGAAAGTAGCGGACGACAAAACTAGGGATAAGACCTAACTTTAGAGCTTTTTTTCCAAATTGTTCTGCTGTTTCCGAAAGGGTCAATTCATCATGGAACTGAGGTTGAGTCATAATCTTTTTGTCTCCTCAATAGTGTTTATAAATATAAACTAATAGGGACGCTAAGTTACAAAAGCTCAGGCAATAGCGCCACCAAGTGTAATTTACAAACAGTCCCTTAAAAGGGAAGCTGGGAGTTTACTAAGCAGAGGGTTCGACAAGAAAGGGTTAACAAAAGCGCGATAGCGTTAGCGAAGCGAGGCGTTAGCCTAGCGCTGACTTGTCAGTTCGCCATCCGACTTAGCGTTTCCGGAGGATAATCGCTGTTTCCCTGACCGTGTAGTACCGTGTAGAAACTCCCAGAGGGAGATTGCCATTCATTTGTTGTCCTTATTAACCAAGTTAATGCCTACCCCTTCCCTGAACTTCTACCGGAGGAGTGGGCATTACGTTAAATCTCTTGGTGATCTTATATACCAACCACTGAATGGTAGATTTCGGACAGTTTTCTTAGTTGACTTCTTCCTCACACATCGTCAACACGCTTGGCTTGCAGCGTTTGATGGTGACTTCGATCCCGCCAGCTTTTTCACTTTGGATATCTTCAATATAGCCAGGGCACGCAGTTGCTGCTTCAGCGGAGTTGTGAAAGGGACCAAAATAGTAGATACAGCGAGGCTCAGTAGTGGCAATTTCCACCCACCAAGACATTCGGAGACCTTGTGCAAATCCTGTCAAGACCTCTTTGATTGTTTTGAGCAGTGCCATAGGAAGTGATAACTAAGAGAATTAGGGATTAGACAAACTAGACAGAGGCATTGAAATTCTCGTTTGAACTGAATGACAGTTCTGCCCAGCTCGATAGGATAACCTGGCAGTCGGCTCATAGTTGTACGATTCTGCTTTCATACAACTGCGTCACTGTACTCAGATGCGATCGCCAAATTGATATTTTATATCTTTTAGAAAACCTCAAAGAATATCAAACACAAAATTTGTTCTTGAATTCTAGTTTAACGGATGCAACTTGGCACAAGTGTATGCAATACAACCTTAAAGTTCAAGATATTGCTGAATAATCAATAAACCCTGACATTAGCAGCGTAACTGTTGACCATATCACTAGCTTTCTGTTTTTGGGATATTTGCTCCCACGCCTAGTTCTTTTTTACTTGTCTTTAACTGCTTCCACAGAGACTTAATATCCTTGTATGCCTGTTCGGAAGAAATCTTACCTCCGGTTTGCAACGCAGATATATAAGAAATTTTTTGTGCAAATTCCTGTAAATTCGCATTAAAAGCTAGCTCCTCTGGAGTGAAACGACCCCAATAACGACTCTGGGGGTAGAGAAAGCTTAATTTAACCTGAGTTCGGGTTAAGCCGAAGGGAGGAAAAACGCATTGATATTGAGAGAGGGCTTCTTAGGCTGATGGCAATAGGCAATTAATCCACAGACCAAATTCACCAAGAAAT
>NZ_JAMPKB010000163.1:0-3464 GCF_039961925.1 Trichocoleus sp. DQ-U1
GTCTGCTTGAACGGTTCCTCCATGCAGTTCGGTAAAATGACGGACGATCGCTAGTCCCAATCCCAATCCGCCGAATTGTCGGGTTATAGTGCCATCTTCTTGACGGAAGTAGTCAAACACATGGGGTAAGAACTCTCGTTTGATGCCTTTTCCAGTATCTTTGACTTGAATCTGAGCGTACATACCAACCTGCTCTAGTTGCACGTCGATGCGTCCTCCGGTTGGGGTGAACTTCACAGCATTGGAGAGGAGGTTCCAGACTACTTGTTGGAGGCGATTGGTATCGCCTGAAACCGTTCCTGAAATAGGATTAAATGTAGTCTGGATTTGAATGTGTTTGGCTTCGGCTGCCAGTCGTACCGTTTCTAGGGCAGCTTCAATCATTGCCGCTAGATTCACAGGAGCGACGTTTAACGTCATTTTTCCTTGCAGAATGCGGGAAACATCCAACAAGTCCTCAATTAATTGGGCTTGCAGCTTGGCGTTGCGTTCGATCGTTTCCAGGGCTTGCTGGGTTTTTGTGGTATCTAGTCGGCCTGTTCGTAGCAATTTTGTCCAGCCGAGAATCGGATTGAGGGGCGATCGCAACTCGTGGGACAATACTGCTAAAAATTCGTCTTTAATCCGGTTAGCCGCTTCTGCTTTTGCGCGATCGCTTTGAGCCGCCCGGTACAACTGAGCATTGTCAATCGCCAAGGAAGCACGACGAGCCAATTCCTCTGCTAGTTGCAAATCTGCCGGGGTATACTGTCGTTCAGATTCGGCGGCGATAAAGGAGATAACCCCTAGAATTCGTGCCTGAGTTCGTAGTGGCACCGTCATTACAGATTTGAATCCCACCTGCCGTAGAATCTCTAAATGCTCTGAATCACGCGCTGCCTGCACCAACAGTTCATCAGGAATATTGGGCACTAAATCCGGTTGTCCAGTCCGCAATGTCAATGCAGCACCGCGAGGGTCATCTGGGTTTATCGGATACTTGTCTCTAATCTGATATGCCCATTCCAGCTTGGCAGGGTCGATGTGAGCAACCGCAATCTGCGCGATCGCACCGTTCTCTTCTATCATGTGAACCGTACACCAGTCGGCTAATTCCGGCACCGTAAGCTGTGCGACGCGCTCTAGAGTCGTTTGATAATCGAGTGAGGATGCAAGCACGGCACTCGCCTCAGAGAGAAAGTGTTGGGCAAGCTCTAACCTGACGCGCTCGGTCACATCTACCACATAAACTAAAACCCCTTCGACCTGACCATTTGAGTTAACAGTCGGAAGATAGTAAACGTTGTAGTAACCGGGACGGCGATCGCCGCGTCCGGGAACATTCACCGCAAAGTTTGGTGAAATAAAGGGATTTCCTGTGGTGTAGATCTGATGAAAGACTTCAACTAATTTGGGATCGAATTGCCCAAAAAGTTCTGGAATGGAATGTCCTAAGTGTTGCTCGCGGCTTAATCCATTAATTTCTGCTAATGCTTCGTTGATGGCAATAAATCGCTGCTTTTCATCTAACAGAGCAAGTCCAATGGGTGATGTTTCAAAAATGGTTTCCAGTTGGCGCTGTGCGGCTTCTGCTTCAGAGCGTGCAAGGCGCTCGCGTTCTAACAGTTGTTCTCGTTCTTGTTCTGCTTGCTTGCGCTCCGTCACATCCAGCACCAGCGATAACACCGAAATCATCCGTCCCGATTCGTCCCTGAGACTGGAGTTATACCACTCGCAATGCACAATGTTGCGATCTTCGGTGTAATTGCGGTTGTATGAAAAAATATGGGGTTCTTCACCATAGACCAGCCGTTGGCAGACTTCAGCAACTGCTTCCAGGTCTTCCTCAAAGACAAAAGGTATCTCTGTTAAAGATTTACCCAGCATTCCTTCGGCTTTCCAGCCCAAAATGCGCTCTGCACCAGCAGACCACCGAATGACTTGAAAGTCTCGATTCCATTCAACGACTGCCATAGGAGAGTTTTCAACATGGAAGTTGAGCTTTTGTAGGGCTTGACGCAACGCCTCTTCCGCTTGCTTGCGTTCTGTGATATTTATGACGACACCAATCGAGTGCTTGGGATTTCCCTGAACATCATAAGTAAACTTTCCTCTCGCTTCCACCCAGTGAACCGAGCCATCTGACCAACGTAGGCGATATTCATGGTGATACTCTTTCTTTTGGGCTATGGCTTGCTGAAATTTCGCCTCAGCTTCTGCTAGGTCATCGGGATGAACCCGACTTTCCCAAACTTCATGGCTGGGTTCGCATTCATTCGGTTGTAGACCCAGGACGGTGAAGTGTCCTTCTGACCAAAGCAATGCCTCGGTCTGCATATCCCAGTCCCACGTTCCCATGCGTCCGACCTTGAGCGCGAGTTGCAGATGAGCTTCACTTTCTCGCAATTGTTCTTCTGCCCGCGATCGCTCCACGGCTAGCCAGGTTTTTTGAGCAATTCGCTCCATCAGCACCACATCTTCCTGCGTCCAGTGGCGAACAGAGGCATGGTGCAACACCAACAATGCAACAAATCGCCCTTCTTTCACTAAGGGAACACACAGGAGAGATTTGGTTTGAATTGCGTCAAAGGTAGCAGCCCCCGATCCGGCAGTCCGAGGATCGCGATCGACATCATCTACGACGATTGTTTTGCCCTGCTTTAATTCAGCAATGAGTTCAGGGCCAAACGAATCCATGTGATGGCTACCCACCACGCTGATGACACCATTGCAATAGTCGCGATCGACAATGACGTATTCCTGAGTAGAATCAATTTCGCCGTAGGTACAGCGAGTGACACTAAAGTGTTGTCCTGTGGCACAAACCACCTGCCACATAATTTCTTTGGGGTCTTGAATGGCACGAATCGCATCATTCAATTCGATTAGGAATTGCTGAATTTCTTCTTTCTGCTGGAGGTTCTTGAGCAGTTGTTCAATTTGTTGCCTTGCCCGCACCTGGGCTGTCACTTCAATGTTATAAATCAACACGCCCTGAATGGTTCCCTCAGCATCTCGCCAAGCCGGACAGATGCAGTTGAAAAATCCCTCTTCCAACACACCGTCGCCGTTCCGATCCCAGTAAGCAGGCGATTCATTCCGAATAAATGTTTCTCCCGTCCGGTAAACGCGCTCAAGGACATCAAAATAAATTTGCCCCTCTATCTCCGGGAAAACATCCCGAATTGATTTGCCGATAATGTCTGGAGTGCGCCCAGTCCCTTGCAGATAAGTTGGATTGGCAAATTCATACACAAGATTGGAACCTTTAATAATGCCAATCATGGCGGGGAACTGCATCAAGATGTCATACAACCGCTTGCGTTCGTTTTCTGCTTCTAATCGGGCAGTTTGTTCTCGCTCTAAAAGGCGATCGCGTTCGGCTTCGATCTGTTTGCGTTCCGTAATATCAACCGAAACGCCAATCATACGAACTGCTTGCCCCGTCTCATCCCGATAGACTTGCCCCTGACTGTTGAGCCAGC
>NZ_JAMPKB010000164.1:0-3372 GCF_039961925.1 Trichocoleus sp. DQ-U1
AGGGCGGGCGGATTGAGCAGTTGATTCGAGCGGCTGGTGCTCAACTTTGGTATTTACCACCTTACTCCCCCGACCTCAACAAAATTGAGAACTGCTGGTCTTGGCTCAAGAGCCGCATCCGCAAACAACTCGACCAGTTTAATTGTTTGCGAGATGCAATCGAGCATGTCTTATGCTTGTCGTCCTAATTACCTTGGCGATTGCTATAATTGGTAATTCGTCATTAAATAGGCACATAAATCAAGAATAAATTTACCAAAATAAACTTAAAACTGTCCTTCTACAGGAAGAGGCAAGACCTTGATTTAAATAGTTTCCTATAGGAGTAGAGAGCATAAGTTTTGCAATTGAAATTTCGGTATTTAGCAATTTGCTAAATATCAATTTGCACCATTTTTCTGTTGTTCTGATAGTAAAAAGAATTCGGAGTTTTTGAATGTTTTACCATAAAAAGCAACTTCAGTATTTCACTCCGCCACAAAACCCCGATCCGGTCTACGCCATGAAGATTCAGGAACTGATCGGCGGCACTTTTGGCGAGATGACCGTGATGATGCAGTACCTATTTCAGGGATGGAACTGTCGAGGGCCTGCTAAGTACCGCGATATGCTACTGGACATTGGTACCGAAGAAATCGGTCACGTTGAGATGCTTGCCACGATGATCGCCCATCTGCTGGACAAAGCGCCTCTAAAAGTCCAAGAGGAAGGTGCCGCAGATCGGCTAGTCGGCGCGGTTATGGGCGGTTCTAACGTGCGGAATGAGATTATGGCAGCAGCGATGAACCCGCAGCACGCCATTGTCTCCGGGTTGGGTGCGACGCCCTCTGACAGCGTTGGCTACCCTTGGAACGGTCGCTTTATCGTCGCCAGCGGTAATTTGTTAGCAGATTTCCGCTCTAATCTCCACGCCGAGTCGCAAGGTCGCTTGCAGGCGGTGCGAATGTATGAAATGTCAGACGACCCAGGCGTGAAAGATACCTTGAGTTTCATGATCGCCCGCGACACCATGCACCAAAACCAGTGGTTGGCAGCGATTGAGGATATCGTAGACTCCGGACTGGACGACACTCCGGTTCCGAGTTCCTTCCCGCTGGAATTGGAGAAGCGGGAGTATGCCTATCAGTTCTGGAATCACTCTGACGGTACCGAAAGTGCTGAAGGACGTTGGGCGAAAGGCAAATCAATGGACGGCAAAGGCGAGTTTGAGTATGTAGAGAATCCGCAACCGTTAGGGCCAGAACCGACACCTCCGCCTGCTGAACCAAAGTTGCACGGTACCCCAGGTTTTGAAAAGGCACGACACACCTAACAAATAACTGCTGAGAATTAGTTCGCCTGCGTGTCGGCTAATTCTCAACCAAAACCTAATCGATGCTATTGCAGCAAGGTATCAACACACCTGTATTTTTGCAGGTGTGTAACGCGATCGCTCTCTACGCCACCCTACTTGATGGAGAGCGATCGCTTCCTACTTTTTTTCGCTCAAGCGATCGCTCTGTACGCCACCATATCTAAAAGCTGTACGCAGTGTTTGACAGGCTTACCTTCTGCTCTGGGAAAGTCGTCCGGGATTTCACTCTTTCGCTGTCCTGGTGCCGGATTATCTTTTCCAGTTTCAGGTCGCCATATTTAGCATAGAGCTGTTTGATCTCTTCATTCATCTGGTCACACTCAGTTTGGAGCCGCTGATTTTGATGGCGTAGCTGTTGAATCGCTTCCTTATGTTCTTGACAAGCTATTAGGTAAGTTTGGCGAGAGTTCGCCAGTTCATCCTGTAGCCGTTGATTTTCCTGTTTTAGCTGCTCTAATTCCTTGGATTCAACCAAGATTTTCAAATGAACTTCTTTGGGAGCGCTTTGTTGAGTGCAAATACTTTGATTCTTTTCAAGCTCTAGCCGAGAATTTGCCAGTTCATCTTGTAACCGCTGATTTTCCTGTCTCAGCTGCTCCAATTCTGTTAAATGAACCTCTTTGGCAGCAATTTGTTGAGTGCAAATACTTTGATTCTTCTCAAGCTCTAGGCGAGAGTTTGTTAGTTCGTCCTGTAACCGCTGAATTTCCTGTTTCAGATGGTGTACTTCCTGAGATTCACCAGGCAAATTTAAATGGACTTCTTGTATATAACTTTGCTGGCTGGAAGGACTATCATTTTTCGCAGTTTGTAGCAATTGCAACCCTATTTCTCTGAGTCGCATCAACGTTAAATCTTTGCTAAGCCCGATGTAACAGTGATATAGTTCGCCATTTACTTTCTTGTAGGCGTACCAAAAATATCCATCGGTTTTAGTTTCTTTGCTAGCGATGAAATCAGATGTACGTTGATCGACTGGCTCAAATTTAAATGACTTAGAACTTGGTAAATTTAGCCATTGGAACCATTGCTCAGAATCAAGATGAATGTCTTCGAGTCGTTCACCCCGTCGTGGATCTTCTACCCAAAATTCTAATGTTGCCCTCTCGGTGAATGACCAAACCTTTGGTGTTTTAGCCGCCATGATTAAGTTACACAGATAAATTATTCGCAAAAGTAACAAGTTTCAGCATTTTCCCTGGTATCCCATGTAACTTTTCTTCTATTAGAGGTTAAAATTTTACGGTATCGCTGTTCCGATAAACGTATTGTTACTGAACCTCTTCAATGCACCCTACTTGTTTTCTAAGTAAATATACAAGGAATTTTCACTGATGAAGATTTTTTAATATTAAGTTTATACAATCTTTAAAATAGTCAGGAGTATTCTTGACACAATCTTCATAATTAGGAGCAGCCTGTAAGTTACTAAGGACAAGCTGCTATGTCTAGACTTGCAGGTATGCAAGCCCAAAAAAGAATCCCTCTTTTGGAGGAGAGAGGTGAAACGAAACGGCTGACTAACAAATTCCCTATGGGTTGGGTTGAGGTGCGTGTAACCCAAATGCAGCAAACGTTTGCTTTGTTTTTTCTCTCACACAGAGCCAACCTACGGCTGCTAGGCTGTCTCATAAGCACTTGATACAAGTACAAGCGTGGGATGAAAGCTAGACTTCCTAAAATAATTCCGTGGGATTTTTATTCGGAAAAGTTGCACATCGCGTTAGTTTAATTAAAAAAATGTAGCTGAATCTCTAGATTAGATGTTTTGGCATTTTCGGCTGGATTAAAAATTACCAAATCTCAGCTTTTTTTGCCTCGAAGGGGACTCTCTATCCCTAAAAATTAATTCAACTACTTAAATAATTTAAATTTCAGCCTAAAGATAGGTGAAGAAAAACCTTATGAGCTGCAACTGTGAAAAGAGTTCTGAAAAATCGACCACAACTCGATCCCAGCTCCTTCTCTAGAGTGAGACTCGATGGTAATGCTCCCCCCATGAAAGAGGAAGATAAAAC
>NZ_JAMPKB010000165.1:0-3356 GCF_039961925.1 Trichocoleus sp. DQ-U1
GATGTTGCAGTTCTTCCGTTGTCTCTTGGACTGCCACTTTGAACTGATTTGCCATTCCTACACCTACCCTGTTGCTTTCTTCAATTTAGTGCATCTTCATTGGAAACTGGTATAAGAAGCCCTCTCTCAATATCAATGCGTTTTTCCTCCCTTCGGCTTAACCCGAACTCAGGTTAACTAGGGTGAAAACGCAAATGCTGTAAGCATCTGAGCTTAAATATCACTTGATAATCCCGATTAAGGATTGAAAGAAGTCAGGGTAAGAAATAGCCGCGGCTTCCGCACGCCCAATTGTGGTAGTGCCTTCTGCATTAAGGGCAGCAATTGCTAAACTCATGGCAATTCGATGGTCGGTATGACTATCAACATCAGTGCCGATGAGAGGAGTGCCCCCCGTAATTTCTAACCCATCGGGTCTTTCTGTAACCTTGGCACCCATGCGGTTGAGCTGAGATGCCATAACGGCAATGCGATCGCTTTCTTTGACCCGCAACTCTGCTGCATCTCGAATGACAGTAGTTCCTTGGGCAAACACTGCCGCTACAGCCAAAATTGGAATCTCATCTATCAGGCGAGGAATTAGAGTACCAGCAATTTCACATGCCTTAAGGCTACTGGAACGTACCCGCAAATCTGCGACTGGCTCACCCGCGACAACCCGCTGATTTTCCATTTGAATGTCAGCGCCCATCTTCTCCAGAGCTTCCAGAATGCCGGTGCGAGTGGGATTAATCCCAACATTTTCAACACATAACTCCGAACCCGGTACAATCGCCCCAGCAACCAGCCAAAAGGCAGCTGAGCTAATATCCCCGGGCACTACCACCGGCTGCCCTTGCAGCTTGGCTGAGCCAGTAATGGTGACGCTATTGGTTTCTGGATCGATGCTGAGTTCTGCCCCGAAAGCTTTGAGCATCCGTTCGCTGTGGTCGCGGGAGAGGGCGGGTTCGGTAACGGTAGTTTGTCCTTCCACCATCAATCCAGATAGGAGGATACAAGATTTGACTTGTGCTGAGGCAATCGGGGAGTGATAGTGAATCGGTCGCAGTTGTTGTCCTTGAATTGCCAGAGGAGCTAAAGAGCCGTTCTGACGTCCCCAAATTTGAGCGCCCATCTCTTGTAACGGTTTGACAACGCGGGACATTGGGCGCGAGCGCAGCGAGCTATCCCCTGTCACCGCAAAAAAACGTCCCGGATGAGAGGCGAGAAGCCCCAGCATCAGCCGCAAGGTAGTACCTGAGTTACCGGCATCCAAAACTGAGGTGGGTTCTTGCAAGCAGCCGAGTCCGATGCCCTGAATTCGCACCATTTCCGGATTCAGTTCCGAAATTTCGGCACCCATCGCCCGAAAACAGCTAGCAGTGCTGCGGGGATCTTCTCCCAAGAGAAGTCCCTGAATGGTGGTTTCTCCTTGGGCGATCGCTCCCAACATCAAAGCCCGGTGGGAGATAGATTTATCCCCTGGTACCCGAATACGTCCCTGCAAGGATAGCCCTGCTGCGGGATTCTGAATGATTAAACGATCCTGATTTTCAGTGTTTTTTAGCGTGACAACTGCGGCTGGCATGAAGAGGGACTGGGATGAAGTTGCAAATAGTGATTCTACCAATTGCTGACACTGAAGATAGCACTGGAGTTATAGCAGTTCTCGATTGGGTTGCGATACATCTGTAGGGGCATGGCAATCAAAAAGCCCCTACCAAACCTTAGAACCCCAATACATTCCATCCAACTGAGAAGTGCTACAGTAACCACTTCAGCCCCAATCGCTACTTTTGAAAGCCTATTCCTATCTTCTTTTTACTCTTGCCCTTAGATTTTGATTTATTAACATCTGCCAGCGCTTCCTGAAATAAATCATGTAAATGCACTGGCACACTGGCAATCTCCGGTAAATCAGGCTCTAACGCCTTGTTATATTCTTGGAGTAAAGCGTCTAAATCGCGGTCAATTTTCAATTCTGGACGCTGTAACACTGTTTTCAACAGCTTTTCCATTTGGGCTGGATAAGTTTCGGCTAAGCGATGCCAAATGAAGGCATTAATCGTCGAGTCTTCTAGATACTGACGAACCAGCTTCTCAGTGTTTTCAATGTTGTTCTGCCAGTCTTCTGCTTCTAGCATTGCCTTGAACCGGCTGTATGTAGGCAGAAATATTTGACCCCAACGAGGATGGGTGAGGGCTGTTAGCTGTTCGGCTTTCTTGAGATTTGCAGGCAACTCAACTTTAGGTGTCACCATCTTAGTTGGGTTTTTGCTGTCAAACATCTGAGCGATCGCTTTTGAATCGGCACCTGATTCTTCTGCGGCTGCTTTCATTTCCTCTTCTGTAACCCCAGCTTCTGCGGCTATTTCCGAGAGCGATTTATTTTCATCAATGCCTGCCGCTGCTAAGCGTTTCTTAGTTAGTAATTCCTGAAATTCTTCTATCCTCTTATTCATCTGGTACCCAGGCATTACGACTTCGTCGCTACCAAAAAAGCTCAGAAAATCCTGGTGATATTGTTCTACTGATTGCCATGCCAGTTCTAGAAGTTCTGGAGCGTCACTATAAAGCGATTTGTTGTAATTTTCCTTAAAATTTCCGATTGCCACTGCCAGCTTGGGTTTTCCTAATCTCCCCATTGGGATACAAGGACCAGAAAACATCCAGACGCTCTCGGTTACAGGTGCAATGCGAGTGAGTAAAATTTCTCCCTCTTTAAACCGGCTCATCTCCTGCCATGTTAGAAGCGTGTTTGGCTTGACGATGTAGCGCTTAGCGGTCAGCCAGTTCATCAACTCAAAGCCATCTGATAAGACTTGAAGCGTAGCAAACAAGCCAATGAAGCTGCACCGCCAGCTACTGACTAAGTTGCGATCGTTTTCGGACAATTCTGGCTGGCTCTCCAGAAACAAATCCAAAACGTCTTTATCCCCATCCCCTACTTTTCCTTCAGTTAAGAAGGTATCAATAATTAGGTCTCTTTGTGCAATATCCTGACGCTCTCGGTGTGGCTGAGCAGCGGCATAAGCTTCTAGTGATTGCGCCAGCTCTCCTTCCGCCTCCAAGACAAACTCAATTAAGGCCTGTTTTAATTCATGCGATCGCTCTAATATGGCATCCACAGCTCAATCTCTCGTTCAACAATTCTAGGTTAAAGGTTATTCAAGAAATTAAGCAAAAGTATTTATCCCCCAATACAAAAAGCAAAAAAGCTCACTTGCATCCATAATCATTGGGCAAGAGAGCTTTTTGATAATTAACCTGGCACTGAGCTATTTTCCCAGGCAGTCACCCACCGAGTATCTTCGCCGCAGTTGCGTTTCACCTCCGAGTTCGGGATGGAGTCGGTGTGGTTCCACAACGCTAGTAGC
>NZ_JAMPKB010000166.1:0-3213 GCF_039961925.1 Trichocoleus sp. DQ-U1
TTCCTGACTTGGAGCCAGTTACCAACGGCTTTATTTGGGACGCTGTATGCCCGTTGGGCTGGCTTTACACAAACCGCTGCCCACACGACGCCTTTTGCGGTCGAACTGCAAAAACAACTGGCAGAAGCGATCGCAGCCGGATCTCAGATGGGTGTGATGGAAGTAAGTTCCCACGCTTTGGCGCAAGGTCGGATTTTGGGTTGTCCGTTCTCGGTTGCTGTGTTTACCAATCTCACCCAGGATCATCTAGACTTCCACCACGACATGGAAGATTACTTCAATGCAAAAGCGTTGCTGTTTAGCCCTGAATATCTCAAAGGGCGGGCGGTAATTAATTCAGATGATTCTTATGGACAGCGATTGATCGAACGGTTAAATCCAGACCAAGTATGGCGCTACAGCGTCAACGATTCGACCGCCGATTTATGGATGAGCGATCTGAGTTATGAGCCAACGGGAGTCAGTGGGGTGATGCATACACCCAAAGGGGACGTGGCTTTCCGTTCTCCCCTGGTCGGGCAGTACAATCTGGAAAATTTACTTGCCGCTGTGGGAGCAGTGTTGCATCTGGGAGTAGATTTGGAGTTAATTGCGGCGGCGCTACCCCAATTTTCGGGAGTGCCGGGACGGATGGAACGAGTGCAAATCGGTTCCCAGCAAGAGATTAGCGTTATTGTCGATTATGCTCACACGCCGGACAGTTTGGAGAATTTGCTAAAAGCGGCGCGTCCGTTTATTCCCGGTAAGATGATCTGCATCTTCGGTTGTGGAGGCGATCGCGATCGCACTAAACGCCCGAAAATGGGTCAAATTGCCGCGCAGTTAGCAGACAAAGCCGTTGTTACCTCCGACAATCCGCGGACGGAAGATCCAGAACGGATTTTGCAAGATATTGTCGCCGGGATACCAACCTCGGCTCAACCAGTGATGGTGATTAGCGATCGCGCGACTGCCATTCATACCGCCATTTTAGAAGCCCAACCGGGTGATGGTGTCCTGATTGCTGGTAAAGGTCATGAAGACTACCAAATCTTAGGAACGGAAAAAATCCACTTTGACGATCGAGAACAAGCACGGGATGCCTTATTAAAGCGGATGCCTGGTTAAAGCAATTGTAGATTTTAGATTTTAGAGTGGAGCGGTTAACTTGTAACTAGGCGCAATTCAATCTAACTTGTTGTCTCTTGAAATGGAGATTGATGGCTGGGAAAGGATTAAAGAGACACTCGCTAGATGGGTAGAAATCAAGATAAAACTATCTCTGGTTTCTCTCAATCTGCGCTCCGCACCGCTGCGCTAAAAGTAGCTATAAAGGAGTTTCCACTCAAAAGTCTTCAAAACCATCCAAGTTGATTTTCACCCATTTGTTGAGACATCAGTGCATTTAACAAGTCACCTTTTCATCCAAAAGCAACCTCTAAAATCTTAAAATCTTATGGATGCATCCCTTTACCAATTGGCTCTGCGTGTAGAGTCAGCGCCTCAGCCGCTTGCCGTGAGTGCAACTACGCTCAAGTCCTTGCTGTGGGCGCTGATGGACGTACTGATTGACCAACAACTGCCAGCCAAACTCTGGGTAAAGCTACCGCCTGGAGAAGGCTGGCAGGCGCAGATAGAACAATATCAGGAGCGGGGGCAGGTTGGGCATACGATTTATGTCTGTAACGGCAAAGAGGGACGAGAGCAGGAGAGAGTAGAAGCCGGACAGAGCGAGCGCCAGGAAGAATTTGAAAATTCCCCTTATGCACTCACCGGATCGCCAAAAATTTCCCCCACCGCCTCGCAGATTATTCCAGTTCAACTGAAGCCGGAAAACGCAATTTCCAGAGAATATTTTTTGTTAGTGCTATCCGAACGCTTTTGCGGCTTAATTTTGGCTCATCGACCCCGCAGCGCTAAGCCATCTGCCCAGACAACTTCAAAGGATTTGGATCAAATCAAAAATATAGACTCAAAAGAGTTTCTCGCTTCTCAGTACCGGAATAAGAGCGCCCTAGGCAATCCTTACGGGGCACAGTCAGGCGTTAGCGAAAGCGTTTTGGCTTTGCAAAAGCAAATGGCTACAGCTGGCACGGAGGACAAGCGAGGACGACCGCTGCTGACAATTTGCGCTTTTGACAAGCCAGTGATTCAGGAGGTTTTGCAGGGAATCCGACCCGCGATCGCGCCCACTGAAGAGACTCTCCTCAGCAACTGGGACAAGCTATTTACCTTACCGCAATCACCCGATTTAGTACAGAATCGAGCGATCGCATCCATCCTGACTCAGTTACTGGTAAAACAAGTCCAGCAGCAAGAGGAAATCGGGCGGGGTGCTGCCGCCAATCATGCATCAACAACGGAAATCGCCGAACTCCAGCGGCAAAATCAAGCTTTGCTGGATGAAGTGCGCTTTAAAGATGAACTACTAAGCAATGCGCTGTTGGAACTGCGGACGCCGCTAACCAACATGAAAACCGCACTGACGCTGCTAGAGTCCCCACAACTCAAACCCTCGCAGCGTCAGCGCTACCTGCATTTGCTGCATACACAGTGCGATCGCCAAGTTTCCTTGATTAGCGGTTTAATGGAGCTAGTACAGCTAGATCGGGCAACTACCCCAACAACTTTGCTTCCAGTGCAGTTGGCAGATATCGTGCCTGGAGTTGTCAGCACCTATCAAGCGATCGCGCAAGAAAAAGGTATCCAGTTAGGCTACACGGTCAGTCCTAACCTTCCGGCTGTCTCCTGCTTAGAGGCATGGCTGCGACAAATTATTATCAATTTGCTACACAACAGCATTAAATTCACTCCCACTGGCGGTCAGGTGGTGGTACGCACCAAGCAACAAGGCGAATACGTACAGTTGGAATTTCGCGATACCGGCATCGGCATTGCCCCGAACGAATTGCCCAAGATTTTTGACCGCTTTTATCGCGGACGCCTAGCACCGGGCGAAGAAGTTTTCGGTGCTGGATTAGGTTTAACCATTGTGCAGCAACTTCTCCTACGTTGCGCTGGCTCTATTTCTGTCACCAGTAAACTTGGTCAGGGTTCTACTTTCAAAGTGTTGTTACCCGTTCACCATTCGACATCTGTTCAGCCGTAAGTTGGGTATCTGAATAACCTGAGTTCGGGTTAAGCAGCTTGAGGCAAAGTGAAATCCAGATTGAGTGAAGGCTTCTTTGGCTGATGACAATAAGCAATCAATCCGCAGAGGATATTCACCATAAA
>NZ_JAMPKB010000167.1:0-3199 GCF_039961925.1 Trichocoleus sp. DQ-U1
TCGTTTACTCTGGCTATATTTTGGGGATAATTCACTGCCTAATCCTAAACCAGAACACGATTCAATTCACGTCATTACTAGCGCTTACCGTCCCCCACTCGCGGTTGTGGCACTAGCTCGTAAGCAGTTTAAGAAGCCGGTTGAACTACTCGCTACAAAACCAATTTATGAAAATTGGAAGCCTGGAGGAGAAGACCGACCGGGTTATTGGGAAACTACATTTTTCGGCAACACTTATCAGATGGGTAGTATAGCCGGCGAGTTTAGCGATGGTGATGTTGGCCCTTTCAAATTGATGGCTGAAGATTCTAAGCGAGGGGTTGATTATTTTGTCGTTAACACGGGCGACGACAGAATGAAGTCCGGGAAAAATCCAGGCGATCAAATAGGACAATACCGCAACTTGGCGCTTTGGCTACGACCTGCTTCTGATAAATCCTTTTTCTTTCAGCTACCTAAAACAGCGAAATTAGAAATAGAAGACAAGCTTTGGTTTATTAAATTAGAAAAAACTTGGTTAGCCATTCATCCAATTAATCTTAATTCTTCTACTACTGAAGTTAAAATTCAAGATAAGAAAGCAGCGCAGCTTTATCAAGATGAAAAGATATTAAAAGTAACCACGACAGACAATCAATATGCTGGCTTTGCTCTAGAAGTAGGCGAAGCAAAAACGACGGGTAGTTATGAAAATTTTAAAAAAGCTGTAAAGACTAAGACTCAGCTAGATTTAAGCTTAATCGTAACGGGCACCGTGCAGCTCAAAGGAACAACTGGCGATACTCTCAAAATCACACATAATTCTAAGAACGAGCTACCAATTCTTATCCGGAACGGCGTCCAGCATAACTGGTTTGAAAATTTTGAACTCTACAAGTCGCCTGAAGGGAATAGCCCTATTTCTCTTGGCTGGAAAACAGGAAAACTTCGTGTTGAAGCGGGTGGTTCAGTGTTTGAAGAGACTGTTTCAAAGGATGGGAAGGTGAGTTTTTAATTATTTTTTAAACGCAAAGGTACGCGAAGGTTCACGCAAAGGTTCGCAAAGTTAAAAATTTTTCTGTGCTTCTGTGCGATTAACTTTGTTTGTCATACTTTACGCTCTGTAACTAGGGTAAGGCTAATCCATTCCCCTTTATCGCTATAGCGGCGAATCATTCGCTGACGCAAATCAGGCTTCAATAACCAACCTACTTCTAGAACAAAAGATTGACCCGTTTTTACTTGCAGCGGACAATTGGAAGAGGCACCATCCGGTAAGAACAACACTTGAACGGGTAGGGAACCTTGCTCAAAGCGGAGAATGTTACCGTTCATTCTTGCAGTTGAGGTAAAAGTACGATTGCCAAAGCTCAATTGCTGAATTACGTTTCCACTCTCTTCATAATCAACTTTGAGTGTAGTGAAATAAGTATCGGGTGAGCGATAATCTGGATAGATTGTTACTGCTTCTCCCTGCCATTCTCCTATCAGTTGATCTAGGGTTAAATGCGGTCGTTCCGGAACATCTGAACCAGCTAGCTTTTCTCGAATTAAGGTAATTTTATCTAATTGGCTATCTCGATTAAATATCTGCACGAGACGCAGACGCCGGTTGCCGTCAATTAAGCCAAGTTCAGCTCCAAATTCGGAAAAAGGAGCGAGTTGAATCGAACCTTGGGAAAAAGCTCCATTTTCAAAAAATAGAACGCTTTTTCCTAAGGAACTATATTCGAGAACTTTCTCGTCTGGGGGTTGACCAGGTGGTAAGCGGCGAATGATTTGGCAAATCGTTTGGTTATTATCCAAACCTTCCAGGGAAACAACGGTAGGAGTGTCTTCCAGTAATTCTCCCGTGGGGGAGAGACGGGTAAATGAACCTTGCCATTCTCCTAAATTTTGCAGCAAACGTTCCCATTGTGATGCCATAAAAATTTTTAATTTTTAGTTTTGATTTTTGAGTTTTAACTGCCAACTATCGCAAAGCAAAGCGGCGGACAGCAAACAAACTTCCCATTAAGCCGACTGAACCGCCTAAACAAAGCAAAATCAGCGGCAACATTAAAACTTGGAGAGGGCTTAATTGCAGTCCGTTCGCCAGAAATTGAATAAAATCGGGTTGGGCTGATAACAAATTGCTCAAAGTCCGCTGAATCGTGCTAATCAGAACCCAAGCGATCGCTGCCCCAACTAAACCAAAGCTAATGCCTTGTAATATAAACGGTAGATAAATCCAAGCTGTTGTTGCTCCCACCAGTTGCATAATCTCGATCTCGCGCCGTCGCGCCATCACAATCAGGCGAATCGTTGTGGTAATTACTGCAACTGCGGTCATCGTTAGGACAGTAGTGATCGTAAGACTGACATAGCTCAAACCTTTATTGAGCTGAGCCAGCCGTTGTACCGCCTCATCGACATACTGCACGTCATCTACTCCTGGCACTTTTCCCAGCTTCTGCGCTAAGACAGGTACTGCCTCAGAAGTCCGCGCTTTTACTTTTAGTTCATCCACCAGAGGATTCCCTTCGAGTTGCTGGGTGGCACCATCAATCTCTGACATTCCCAGCTCTTTGACCAAGGATTCCCAAGCTTGCTCTTTGGAAATAGTTTTTACATCGACCACTTCTGGCATTTTTCCCACGATTGGGGCAACAAGTTCCACCCGCGCTCCGGGATCTAAATATACAGATACTTCCAACTGGCTGCCGAATTGAGTCAGCAAACGCTCAAGCTGCCAAGATGCCTGTAAACTCATGCCGAATAAAAACAGCAAAACAGTAACGGTACTGATTGCCGCCCAATTCATCCAACCTCCGCGCCGCAATCCTAGGAAGGTTTCGCGCAGCAGGTAATCTAATTTACTTAGAAATTTAAACACGAATTTCCTCCTCAACCACAGGCATCATCAGAGAGTTTATAGCACGGACGTTCGATTCTTTGAAGAGTAGATTTTAGAGCTGCATTAGATTCTACTCTCCCGAACGGCTCCCGCTTGCCTTGAAAACCCAATATGTTGTAGTATTTGTAGTATAAATAGTTAATAATTATGCTTAAGTTATGAATCAGTATCGCTTCAAACGGTCATTCTCTACTGACTCCAGTTTAAGTAATACAGCAGATTGCAAGTTCATGAAGTACAGTAGCAGCAGTTTGTGAACCAGTTGCGTAGGTGTTTTGGATTGACTAAATCAAGTGCAGTAGCAAGCAAAGTATCAACCATTTT
>NZ_JAMPKB010000168.1:0-3109 GCF_039961925.1 Trichocoleus sp. DQ-U1
CGTTCGGATGATGAGTGAGAAAGCAGCAAACGGTGTCAGGCTATTGGATGCAGAGGGACGTAGCGCCCTCATGCTCGAACGAATGGACTTCCAAACTGCGTTACAAATTGTAGCGAGAAAGCACCAAACTAGTGTACGTCGCATCAACGAGAAAATCCCTCTTATGAAACGGCGAGAAGCCTTATCTGAAGAGGAGAGAAAAGAAAAACAGGAGCGCACAGATTTAATAATGAATGGCTCTCGTTCCTCCCAGAAAAAAGGATTCTGGCAGGGGATTGGTGACTGGTTTAGCGGTCGTTAATTAACGGTAAAAGCTGATGTTCAACCCTAGTAATCATCAGCCTCACCACGAGGCTGACTTTCTTTCTGATGAATCTCACGTTAAAGAAAACGATGCAATCAAATCCTATCGAGTAGTTGGGAATGTCTCTGAGTTCGGATTGTATTTCAGTGGTAGCTTAGCATTTGCTTTGTTGTGTCGGATAATTCCAGGAATGTTAATTAGTTATGCCCTTTTAATTGCTTGTGCATCTGGGTATCTTGTCTTAACTGGAAAAGAAAATCCACAGGTAAGCAGCGTCATTGGGCTGGTAATCCTTATCTCAATTATTGCTAGCTTTTGGGATACAGTCCTTTCCATCTTTTTAGTCGTAAATCCTTTGATTTGGATTGGAATTGGGCTGGGATTGTTTGCGCTCTTTTTATCAATATTTATCAAGAGGGCAGCACGATGAATCCAAAGTTAATCATGTTTGCTGCGATGGCATTGGGTGTCATTGGTTCGGCTGTAGGAGTGCAAGGAAGTTTCGACGGCAAGCTTCACTACTGTCTGCCGATTGAAGGTGGTTGTACCGAAAATGTTAGACCTGATTGGATGGGACTCCCTGCTGGAGCGATAAATGTGCGACGAACCCCAGGAGCTGCGGGATGGAAATTGCTCGGCTCATTCGTGTCAATCGCTGGCTTTGGGGTATCGATGACATTGGCGCGATCGCTTACGGAATTGGAGTCGAAAAAGCAGAAATATTCTCAAATTTGGGAAGGTGTAAACCTCCAAAAACTTCGTTTACAAGCACAGGCAGAGTTAGAAAGTTTTAACCAGCAAGTGATGATTCAAGCGGCTGAACAATCCTATGCTGTTTTGTCACCGTATCAAGATGCGCTTTTTGAGGCAGAAATTGTCCCCGAATCAATTGCTCCAACGACTCAGGAAGTACCTGCACCTGTTACTCAATCATCACCCCAAGCACCTAACCTAATCACCGTCCTACAACAAAGTGAAATCGCTCCTATCTTACTCGCTGGATTCCTGAAAGCTATCGGCGGTCAAGGTAGCGGTAAAACAACGTTGGTTAATGGCGGGTTGATTCGCTATCGACTCCACAAAGGTCACAAATTCATCGTTATTAATGCCCACAAAAAACACGGGATGTACAGCGGGTTAGAGCCGCATTTGGTAGCAGGTAGTGAATTCTATGGAGTTGGGCGGAACGATAAAGAGCGGGGTTATAGCATCCGCAAGGGGATGGAGAAGGTGCTTTCAATTGTTGAATCTCGCTACACCGAGTACCAGAACCAACCAGAGGGAACCTACAACCACTACCCCATCAGTTTGATTTTGGAAGAGTGCGGCGAGTGGGCAAGCTTACTTGATGGCGATGAAAAGTTTGTTCAGGCGTTTTGGCAGAAGATGTTGGTTGCGTGTCGCAAAGCCGTAGTCTTTCCGGTAGTGACGGCACAACATGACAGCATGGCAATGTTCGGAAATCCTCGTGGGTTATCCGAGTTACTTAAATCTAGCGGTTGTGTAACTTTGCATTTAATTCCCGAAGCCTCACCAAACTCATCAGATGGATGGAAGCCGTCAGGATTTGGAGATTTAGTCATGCCCGGTTCGGATGAAAAGCGACGGGTATCCGTTCCAGACCTGCGATCGCTCGTCGGAAATCCCGATGTTTTTGAAAGCGAGCGCACAACTAAGCCAAACCAAGATAGTTCACCAGATGACCTTTGGAACGCAGCGAGACAGCGCTTAAATCAGGTTTGGGAGATGCCCTCAACGGCTGAACCGTCTGAACCGCCATCTGAACCGCTGAACCAACGAAGTAGTGACACTCCCAGCGATTCTGAAAAACGGTTCACAACGTTAGAACTGACCCGCGCACAGGCGATAAAGCTCATTCAACAACTAAGAATCGAACTGAACCAAACGCAGATTATTGAGCGGCTCTGGCAAGTCAGTAAGGGGGGTTCAGCCGCTTGGAAGGAGGCTTATGCCCAGTTCAAGGACTTGATGGGAGGAACTGGCGATGAATAAGTTTGCTGCCCAATTGATTGAACTAATTGTGCGCTCGCTCCCAGATTCATTCGTGGAAGAAATCAATGCCGCCAGTTTGAAAGAGTTGGATGAGAGAGGGCTAATAATCTGGGCAGATGGAGAGAGTGATGAAAACTAGAAGCGCCGAAAGAATCAAAAATATTTCAATTGCCAGTTTGGCGATCGCCTGTAGTTTCGGTTTCTTAACTCTGTTGATTCAGCCCAAAGAACTGCACAAAGGAATGCTGCTTGGTTTTGTTTTCGGACTGTGCTGCGGCATTCGCCTGACTGAAGATTAAGTCCCATTGGGACTTAGCCTTTCTATGTCAATCGAGATTATATTGCCCGGAAGTCTTTGGTCACGAGAGGGCGCACCCTTATCCAGATAGGGTTACATCTGTTCTATTTTTCGGTAACGCTCCTGATCCGTGACCAGATGTAACTAATTTCAGTCGGCGCTCGCTAATCTTGCTTCCACTGATAATCACCCGAATCTGCACTTGTGTTTGAGAGATGGATTTACGTCCCAATACGTCCCAATTGGAACGGACGGAAATGGTGTCCACCCAGTACACACATAAACAATGTGCGGAACTTGAAAAGATCGCTGCTTGTGTAAGCAGCTAGGTAACGCAGTTACTAAAGTCTTTTCCCTCATTTCACAAATAAAGAGTCATTCCACTCACGTTGATTTATATAGGAGGTGTTCAATGACTCCCAAACCTTTAACTGAGCGTCAACGTCAACTCATCCAAAATTACGCTTACTGCCAGTTACAGATGACCCCTCAGC
>NZ_JAMPKB010000169.1:0-3002 GCF_039961925.1 Trichocoleus sp. DQ-U1
ACAAATGTGGCGGCGTTATCCTCTACACTCCGAGTGCGGTCAGCAGATGGAACGATGTGCCCCCGGTCATATCCAGATCCTGAATACATCGTTGGCGTCACCTTCTCCCAACCCGTGGGGAGTGTTGGGTCAGGGCGAAAGTTGTCTTGGCGGTCGGTGTTCCCTAACCACGATTGGTTCAGATGCCAGCTAGCCCAGTTTGCAGTTCCCTTACTTTTGTTATAAGACAACGCATATTGAGGCTTCACCATCAGGTAGTTATCAGGATTCGCAACGCTGCTGATCGCGTTACTCGGATTGCCTAATCTGAGGTGAATGCTGGTTGAGGAAGGTGATGAATTGGGAGTGGCAGTCGGGGCTGACGGCGTTGGTATGGGCGTTGTTGAAGATGGTTCCTTGCTCGGGCATCCCTGAAGCAATAAGAGTAAAACCAGCGTCGCTGCAAAAGTTGTTAACCGAGCCAGATTCATCATAAATGTCAGATGCCTCGAAAACTTGTCAAGGCGCAAGGCTGAAATGTTTGTATCAAAATTAAATACCAATCGAGATGACGCCCTGAAAGATTCCAATTTTTACATCAAGGCTTTTCTCATTAATTACATTAACTTTCTACCTTACCTACATAAACAGACTTTCGCTTCCCTGCCCTCCAATAGCGTAGATATCGATAAGGACCACAGCCATTAATTATCTTTTCTTCCAAGTAACCAATACCTCCTTTACATCCCCGATCCTGATTCGGGAGCGCTGCCTCCTCCATCGGCTCCGGTGTCGGTTCCATTGCCTGTAGTAACCCGTCGATAATCGCTTTCATCTCTTCAAGTTCATCCCGGTTCCATTTCGCGGCATGAGGAGCGACTTGTTGGGGAGAGAAGTCAGAGGTTTTTTTTCTCGGCATGGCATTTAGGGTGCAAATAATCAGCCATAACCTTGATTATTGCACCCTAAATTTTAGGGTGCAATATTGCCGCTGAATGGTCGGAATTTTGCACCCTAAATTAACATCAGAAGCCGCAACCGCTTTAAAAGTGATGCTCTACCGCTGTAGAAATTAGCCGGTTTAGGGTTGAGTCTCTTGTCGAGGGTGCAATTGCTGAAGTTCTGGATGCTTAAAGTAGAGCTTTAAGTAATCTTGCTGAGATTGAATTTAGTCGTCGCTAAAGAGAATGGACAAGTAAGCTTGGGTTGCCTGGATGAAAGAAAATATAGGACGGCTGCTGGTAACGGGTGCTGTAGTGGGATTGATGCAATCAGGAGTTGTTGTGTCAGTCCTTGGTTTGTCGGCGAATGCCTCTACAACGTCCAAAAATCTAATTGCAAAAGCAAGCGCCAGACATCCGAGTACAACCAAATACAATGCCAAAGGATTCGTGATTGCACCTTATCCACGAGAGTGTGCGACCAAGAACTGCTACAACTGCCCAGATTTTCAATACCAGGAAGACGCTCAAGCATTTTTTGGGGCTTTCCCGAATGACCCTTCTGGGCTTGATGGTCGTCCTGGAGCGGCGACCGAGGGCAGACCGAATGTTGCTTGTGAAGCTCGCCCGCATCGACCCAAATAACTCAACCATTGCAGCCACCATTAGATAGAACAGCATTCGCGATTCGTTCTGGGGTGGCTTGATTGTAGGAGTACGTTCGGTATTGTAAGGCTATGCGATCGCTGAAAGCTCAACACCTGATTCATGCCCTCCCTGTTATGGCGATCGCTGCCATGATCGGGTCGATTATCTACCAGCAATGGCAACAAACGCTGCAAGCCCGACCCGATTATGACAGCGCTGATGCAGCCCTACCTCGTTATCCTGTTAAAGTTACAGCCAACCGCAACCCATCCTCACCCCAATCCGAGAATTGGAAAGTTCAGCAGGTTTTGACGGGTGAAAGCATGATTGTCAGTGCTGGCTGGAAGAAGGAGGAACTACGTTTATGCGGGATTGATGTCCCCGAATCTCTAGCCGCCGAATCCCGGAACTACCTCAAGCGGTTAATTGACCAAGCCAAAGGCGCAGTGATTGTCATCCCCATCGGACGCGATCGCTCGAATCGAATGATTGGTGAAGTATTTGTTAGTGCGAATACTCGCAACCCTGACGAGGAGAAGTTTCTCAATGGAGAAATGGTGATGGCTGGATTGGCTTACCACTACAGCCCATATTCATCGGGTTGTTTAAATCAAGAGGGAATCATTCAAGCTGAAGAAATTGCCCGTTCTGAGCATCGGGGAGTTTGGGTACAGTCAAAGGATATGTTAGATAAATAAACCCCAAACGATGACAGAGCTACCCATCTACGACCTCGGCATGACTGACACTGAATATGCTGCACTGACAGCCAAAAGCTACAATCCAACTTTAGAACACCAGTTTTTGGAAGTAGGCGAAGACCCTTCCCAAGCTTTGAAACTGACGCGATTGGTGGGGCTTTTACAGGATAAGCCACCAGAAACCGAGCCAGAGTGGGAAGAGGTGATCAGTGCGATTGAAGATGTATGTGGCGAAAAGACCCAATTGTGAAGGATAGGGGTAAGGGGCGATCGCCATCTATCTACGTCCCAATTGGGACTCAAGGGAGTGCAATCAAAAACTACTCCCTTAAAAGATGGGGTAGCCGGAGGCATCGAACCTAGATACTACATTCAGTATTTAGCTTCTATCTGGATGTCTTTCAAAGGATGAGTTGCGGATAAAATCAAGAGCGAAAAGAATGCTCCATATTAGGACATACTTTGTATTCAACTTTTTAGAAATTTGTCTTGTGATTGATTTATTAATCCTCTGAAGAGACATAGATTAAAAGACGGAGTGTGGGACATGGTACGCCTCGGTTTGAGGCGCGTTGTACTGACTCAAGAAAATTGTCTTATAAACGGTGGTTTATAGCTCAATCTCTTCGGACTAGCAAAGCGATAGCTAACGCGATCGCACTCTTGAAAAACTCCCAACTGCTGACTGACTCTTTCACCTTTTGCATTTTCACAGCCTCCTGTTAGCCTTAGC
>NZ_JAMPKB010000170.1:0-2374 GCF_039961925.1 Trichocoleus sp. DQ-U1
CGGTTGTCGGTTGATGTGACCCAATCGCAAAACCGTTGCCATACGTTGGCGCTTTCGCGTCTTTGTAAGGTTGTGGTCATGTTTTTATGATTGCTTTGAATTTTCTAGGTTCGGTATGAATGAGGCGAAGTTTGTCTCGCCTTGTATTTAATAATATTTACATTTATTCGTATTTGTCCAGTCTTTTTTTGTTCATAAATCCGAATTACTGTCATTTCATTTACTTATGAGTGGCTGAGAATGCGGTAGGGTTAGCGATCGCAAGCGAGACGTGTCAGCCAGGAGTAGTGGGCGATCGCTTAATGTAATGCCCTAAAAATCAAAGTAAATGTAGGGAAGACCACCTTGGGGCGCAAATATCCAGACAATGTAGAAACACAACGGCACCAGCAGCAGCTTCAGAGGCCAATTAAGCTGTAACTTGAGACCCCGATGAACGGCATAGACGAGGATCATCGACGCTGCTAGCAGCCAAAGCAGTAAACCTAACTGAGATGCATTCACACCCAGCGCCTCCCCGTAGACTTTTTCGGCAAACTGGGCATCAGCAGACTGACCCCAGAGGTGCTGAATCACCCAACTGGATTGTTTCAGATTCGGTAGGCGGAAGAAAATCCAGGATGTGAACACCATAAACTGGGTTAGCAACCACGCAAGCAGTACACCCGGAAGGCTTTTCCACCAATTTCTAGCTTTCTCAGACTGGCGGGAGTGGGCTTCTGTGAGGCGGTGAGCCACTAAAGCAAGACCGTGATAGGCACCCCAGACGACATAGCCCCAAGCCGCTCCATGCCAAATCCCAGCAATTAACATGATAATTAGCAAATTCAGGCACGTACGGCGCAGCCCTTGGCGCGAACCCCCCAAGGGAAAATAGAGGTAGTTTCGCAACCAATCGCCTAGCGTAATATGCCAGCGCCGCCAAAAATCAGCAATGCTGGTACTGAAGTAAGGAAAATTAAAATTCTCCGGGAGATTGAAGCCTAAGAGGATGGCACTACCACGGGCGATATCTACGTACCCACTAAAATCCAGATAGAGTTGCAGTCCGTAGGCAGCGATCGCTAACCACAAATCGCCGCTGCTAGCTCGCTCTAAGTTACCAAAACACAAATCGACAAAAATTCCCAGCCGATCTGCCAAAAGCGCTTTTTTAACTGCACCGCAGGCAATCAGCCACAATCCTTCCGTAATCTGATTAAGCGTTGGAAATTGTAGCGTTTTGAGCTGATTCGAGAATTGATGATAACGAGTAATTGGCCCTGCAATTAGCTTGGGAAAAAATAACTTATAAGCTGCAAAATCGAGAAATCGCTCCGTCGCTGGGGCACCACGATACACATCAATTAAATAAGCAATGCACTCAAAAGAAAAGAAGCTCAAACCTAAAGGCGCAATTAAGTGAGTGCTGACCCAACTGGCGCTATTTTCGGCAACGGGTAGCGATGTTCCGGTGAATTGTTCGTAGAAGCCCGCCACCGAATTTAAGAAAAAAGGTACATACTTGAAGCTCACCAACAACAAGACATTCAGAACAATCCCCAACCATAAAAACTTTAGTCGCTGGCGATTCCAAAACGCTTGATCGAATTGCCAATCTTCATGGGGATCGGTCGCGTACATCCCTAATGCTGTATTTTCTCCAATTGCCTTACCTAAGCTGAAGTTCATCAAAGTAATAGCAATCAGCAAAGGAATATAGGCGACTTGCGGCGAAGCTAAAATTTGCAGCCAATGCTCATTCACCAAAGTTGGCGCTTGCAGTGAGGTATAGAAAACCAGACTGACAACAAGCAACGTCCACATCTGCAAAGACTGTTTTTGGAACGACCAGTAAATTCCCAAAACGCTGAGCAGAAAAACTCCGTAGATAAGAGAGATAAAAGTCATTTTTGAAGACTGAGGAGTAAGGACTGAGGGCTGAGGACTGAGGGCTGAAGGCTGAGGACTGAGGGTAAATAAGAAGAATTGAACTGAGTAAAAGAATGAGAGAAGTTTATCTTGGATATTGGGCACTCATTTTACTCCTGATTGACTCAGTCCTCAGTCCGCACTTCGTGCCGCTTCGTTAATATGACTCAGTCCTATTTAGCAGGAAAATAAGGGTAAACAACAAGGATTGAACTGAGTAAAAGAATGAGAGAGATTCATCTTAGGTATTCGGTAATCATTCCACTCCTGACTCACTCAGCCCTCAGTCCGCACTTCGTGCCGCTTCGTTAATATGATTCAATCCTATTTAGCAGGAAACTAAGGGTAAATAACCTGAGTTCGGGTTAAGCCGAAGGGAGGAAAAACGCATTGATATTGAGAGAGGGCTTCTTAGGCTGATGGCAATAGGCAATTAATCCACAGACCAAATTCACCAAGAAAT
>NZ_JAMPKB010000171.1:0-2323 GCF_039961925.1 Trichocoleus sp. DQ-U1
CATTGAGTCCTCTGCTTCGCTTAAGATAATCCGAATAGGAGCAGGCATAAATAATGGAAAACTCCGTTTAGAAGCTTTATGCCATCTTATATTTAATTAGTCCCAGCTACTTATATGAAAAAGCCGAAGGATGCCGTTCTTTTGAGAAAGAACACACCGTTTTGAAGAAATGAAGGGTGAAATAGCTAGTACGGAGGAAAAAAGTGAGCCGGTTACTCTACGAAAATTCAGTCTCTTATAAAGGATATCTGATCATCCCATTTGTTTTTGGAATGGCGGATGGTCAAAATATTTACTCCTATACTTTACTTTCTGAATTAGGGCATAAAGGTAGATTTCATAAATTGGAAAATCCGGCTGGTATTTATTCAAGTTGCATTGATACGATTATTGAGGCAGCCAAAGAACATCTAGATGAGAATTCAGATGTTGTTAGCCAAAACGATTATTTTAAAAATAGATACATTTATCAAGATAATTTGATTATTGTTTATCAATTAGCAAGTAAATATTTTTACGATCATTATAAATCTGATAACTTAAATAATGTTGCCGCGCCAAAAATATTTGGAACTGAACAAGAGTGCATTACCTGGATAAAAGAGGGACTAGATAAGTCACAGATTAATCAACAAGTTTAAATTTTACGAGCATAGAAGTAAGGTGGACAATGCCCACCCTACTCAACGTTCTTTTTGGTACTATTTTGAATGAGAACGCGCTTGTTTCACCATTGCAATGAGCGTATGGTGAGCATCTTCGGCATCTTTGAGAATATGATCGAAGTGAATGCGTATCGGCACATCCGAACCTTTGACTTGTGCCATGAGATTCATACCTTCTGGATCTACTGAAACCATTTCTGCCTTTGCAGCATCGGGAGAATTACCATAAGTTTGGGCGTAAAGAACGACAGCATCAGCATGATCGTCGTTCATGTGAGCGCAAATGCGATCGCTTATTTCAGACGTTATTGCATCGGACATTAGATAGCATCCTCTGATGTAATTAATTAAGAATGTTTAGCGACAAAATTGGTAACTACATTGACAAATTCAACCGTTGACTCATAGGGTAGAACATTACGACCTAACATTTTGATACCCTCAGCGTTGGGTAAAGACTTCTGATAGTCAGCCAAGCGTTCATCGGGAGTTTCACCTTTGCCAGCTTGACTAATGCTGGATGCCGTGTCGCCGACGACTACTAGAGTGGGTTGAGAGATAGATGCGATCGCGTCTCGATAATCTTGCCGCCAAAACCCTGCTAGGAAGGAAAAAACAGCATGGCGAGTCTCTGGATCTGTCGCACCTTTCTCCAGCGTTTCCAGCCACTCCCGATCGACTGAATCAGCCTTTTCAAAGAGTTGTTTAGTTGAGAAAGAACGTAAGAACTGTTCGCGCCGCGCATAGCGATAAAAGGCACTCCCAAAAGGAGAGTCTAACAGATTCCAGGTAAATTTTTGCCGCCAATTTGCTCTAGGTTTAGCAAGCAACGTTAAAGCGGGAGGGCCAGCCAGCACCAAGCCTCGAATAAAATTAGAATTCGTTTCTAGACGAACTAACTCAATTGCTACCGGCAGCAAAGCCCCTTGTACCACTACAATCACAGGTTTTTTTACTACAGTCTGCAAAAAATGTTGCAATTGCTGTGCCCAATCAAGAGGATTATAAGCCACATGAGGCATATCGCTCTCACCACATCCCAGTAAGTCTGGATTATAAATTGGATTCCGGCGACCCGCTTCATACCATTCTCGACAGAATCGCTGCCAAAACTTTCGGGATAATCCTACACCAATGGGATGAATTAATAGGAGGGGACTCCCCTCATTTGTATTTGGATTAATTGCGGTATGAAATTCGTAGGCGCAGCGATAATTTTTCCAAGTGTAAAACTGCGTAGGAGTTACAGTTTCAGTTGCAGAAATTTGTAGATTTTGAGTTGAAGACAAGGGTTGCATAATTATCCAGAAAGCAATTAGGGTTAGGAGCATCCCAATCAGAGTAAAAACTCCTGATGGCTAAAATCGCGGATATACAAACGAAGCCTGATGAAAGCAGGTTTCAGCTTGTAGGCTTGTTTTTAGAAAAATGGGATGCACTTTGCTCATTTTTTGGGTTGATGAGCTAAATTTTGAGTTAACTTAACAGTGCCTCCTGGCAAAGCTCAGCTCATCTATCGCTCGTAAGAATAAATATCTCCCGGTTGTTTGAATAGGGTAGATGAACGAGCAGAAAGCAATTGCAGATCGTCCTTATCTAGTTGAAAACTCAAAGCTTCTACATTCTTTTGAATCTGCTGACGATCTTGAGTAAAGCCT
>NZ_JAMPKB010000172.1:0-2182 GCF_039961925.1 Trichocoleus sp. DQ-U1
GGCTTGATTTCAATCACTTTACTGTAGGCGGAGATCGCATCTGGGTAACGTTTTAATCCCTCCAGAACTACACCTCGCAACTGATGAAGGTAAGAGTCCGTGGGATCTAGTTCAATTGCTCTGTCATAGGATGCCAGCGCTTCTTGATATCGGTTTAATAAGAAAAGTACCAAGCCTCGCAAACGCCAAGCCGGAGCAAATTTTGGCTCAAGTCGAGTTGTTATATCAAAGAACTGAAAAGCTTGTTGATGTAGTTCTGGGAACCTAAACATGTTCAAGCCCATTGCATAAGCAGCTTGATAGAAATCAGGCTTGAGTCGAATTGCGTTATTAAAAGCTACAAAGGCTTCTAAGAATTTTCCTACTCGCGACAGTTGATTGCCATAATTCAGCCAGTCGATAGCATCAGCAGTATCTTTGGGTATTGCCCCTATGGGAAGTAAATATTCTCGAATTAAATCTTCTTCTTGCTCAGTGAGTGGGGATGGTGCAGTAGTTTCTACCTTTAATTTTGGCTCTATTCCTACCTGTGACACTATGCTCAAAAAGGTACTAATTAGAATGCCCAAACTATCTCCAAGCTGAATTGTTCGTGTTTGCCCAGCTTGATCTACTGTTATTTCTCCTTCCGCTCGTCCGTGAATTCCAATTACTCGCCCACGGGTATCTAACACTGCACCGCCACTCATTCCACCCGCAGTAATATTGTTATAAACCAGCTCATAACCGTCAGTTAAAGAACCTGAATCCTTTAGAAAGAAAAATTTAACTTCTTCACTGGAACCATGCCCAACAGTCAACAGACGCCTGGGTTTTTCATTGCTTCCTTGTGTTGAACCAGCCCATCCAGAGATAAAAACAAATCGACCTTCCCTGCCTAAATCATAGTTGCCCAGAGTTGCTACTTGGTAAGTCTGGTTGCTGGTGAATTGCAATACTGCTAAATCCACTCCGGGCAATCTTTTCACCGTGCCATAGTTCACCGGATAGCACCTGCCATCAACTGTTGTCACTTCATATTTCTGTGCTTCATACTTCACCACATGATCCGCTGTGAGGACATAATATGTGTCACCACGCTGGGCGATAATTACTCCAGAACCATTATTGCCATCTGACCTATCGATTCGCACCGTAATCTCTTTGGCAATGCGGTCTACATCCTTCACCAGATTCGGTGTCGTCAATTGGGGCACCGCCTGCACCACAGTTTGAATCGGCACACCCCAACTGGAGCGAGTAATTTGTTCCCGTTGGGTATCGCTAGGCTTGGAACCATCCTGAAACACATAAGGGTTGCCAAACAGGGGATAGGCATGGACGCCATTAATGCCGATGAGTTCACCCTGACGATTGAGTATTGGTCCCCCGCTCATGCCTTTCTGAATATCATTGGTGTACCCTATCCGGTAGCCTCCTTGCAAAGCTTTATCTGGCAACAGCCCGATTTTGCCAGTGGTAAAAGCAAGCGTCTTGACATCAAAAGGGAACCCAGCTGCAAACACTTCATCATTTACTGCCAAGGTTGATGAAGTTGCCAGCGATGCCACAGCATAATTATCGCCAAAGCTAGAAAACTGCAATAATGCCAAATCGTTCCCAGCAAAATTGACACTCTTTACCACCTCAGCTAAATAAATCCGATCATCCGGCGTTTGGATGCGATACGGTTCTCCTGGTGTCAGGACGTGCTGATTGGTCACAACGGTATAAACTTGTCCTTGCTTGGCAATTAAAGTCCCCGAACCACCGTTATTTCCAGAGAAGACTTTAACAGTGATCGACTCAGCCTGCTGTTGCACCTTGTCTGCGGTTGTCAGCTGGTTCGCCGCACAACTGGGCGCAAATAAACCGTTATCCTGCACCTTTTTTCCAATCAGCCCAATACCGCCAATAGAGACAGCTGTAATAATTCCGCTACAGGCGATTAAGACAATTTTGCGGTGCTTCATATTTTAAATTCAAATGCATCTCGATTTGGGATACAAACGCCTGTAGGGGCGAAGCATTCGGGCAATAAGACTTGCATCTCAACACGGATTTTTATATCCGAATGCTTCGCCCTGCTTGGAACCTGTATCTACCGAATGAACCGACACCCATCGAGAGGGTGAAGCATTCGGGAATAGATATCTGAGATTACTCGATAGATTGTCGCGCGAATGCTTCGCTCCTACTTGCC
>NZ_JAMPKB010000173.1:0-2047 GCF_039961925.1 Trichocoleus sp. DQ-U1
TGAATGGATAGAGATAGAGGCTTATCGGGACTGGAAAAGTTTAGTAAAGTATGTCAAAAATGTGCTAAAAAAAGTCGGAACCGAATATGTAATTAATTTTGCTTAAGCACTTATAATAATTGCCATCCTACACCTTTATCAGAATTTAAACCAGATTCACGAAGACTCCATACTGCCAATGATTTGGCTGTCTAGCAGTGATGCTGCTAAAACATTCTTAGTATAGCTAACTATTTATTATACGGAAAGTTTCCGTATAATCTTTTTCTCAATCCTAATACATCAAGCGTTATAACGGATTCTTGCCTGAATCTACGGAAAACTTCTTTTTTACCCGCTTATTTAGGTATTATACAGAATTTTTCCGTATAACCACCCTTTACAGGAGGATTATATAGAATTTTTCCTTGTATCCCTTGATGTTATATAGAAATTTTCCGTATAACATCCTTATTTAGGATATGACACGGAATTTTCTGCACAACTTCCAATGGAACAACGTCCAAAGAAACTCCTCGAACAGGTGCAAGATGTTATCAGGCTTAAGCACTATTCTTATCAAACAGAGAAAACCTATATCTATTGGATTAGACGCTATATCCTTTTTCATAATAAGCGCCATCCCAAAGATATGGGAAGTAAGGAAATTGAAGAATTTTTAACACATCTTGCTGTCAATGAAAATGTGGCTGCATCAACGCAAAATCAAGCACTTCATGCTGTTTTGTTTCTCTAAAAAGAGGTATTAAAACAAGATTTAGATTTGAAAGTCAATGCAGTTCGTGCAAAGAAATCTAACTATTTACCAACCGTTTTGACAAAAGATGAAGTTTTAGCAATTCTTCAAAAGTTATCCGGCGTATATCAACTTTTAATTAAGTTGCTTTATGGCACTGGTTTACGCTGTGGCAATAATCCCGAATTTAGAGCGAGTGACTCTTGACCGTTCGCTGCATTTGAATAGTTAGGCTTCATCCTTTCTGATTAATGGCACCAAGTGCATCATGTAATCTCGTTTTCCAATTGGTACACCAGCCATGCGAAGAATATCGTAAGCCGTGACCATATGGAAGTAAAAGTTTGGAATTAGAAATTCATTCACGTAGGCATTACCAGACAACTCGACGTAGAGGCTCAGACCCAAGTCAATGCGCGTCACCTCAGCTAGCTTTGCATCTTCAGCGTTAACACCCAAAAGAAGTTCCTTAGTGTTTGCTATGTGCTCGTATGCCTGTGCAAGAGATGTGACCTCTGGATCTAGATTATTCGCAGGTTTGCCATCACACCAGAGAGCAAAGTTGCGTGGTTGATTGCAGGTGAAAGCAATCTGTGTACCAAACGGAAGCATGTCAGCTGCAATGCGCTTTTGAAGGAACAACTCGTCATCACAAAAATGAGTCTGAGCTGACTTCAAGAGATGCTCAAGAGTCGCTAAGCGGCTTTGAAAGAGGGTTCGGATTAAATCTATATTCTGGCTTTGCATTTTGTGATCCCTCAAGTCTTTTTTATGAACCCTAGCTGTACTTAGAACAAATTTCAGCCTAACGCTCTTGGTCAGCGGTTGCCAACACTTTATTTAACTCCACAAGTGGCCGCTGCACTAGGGTTGTTATGCCACGACCACTCCAAGAGATATCAATCCTCAGTAGATTGCTTGCTGCTCCAGAAAAGTTGAAGCGCTGATTCATCAAATATGTAAGCTGACTCACCATCCCTAATCACTCGTTTACCAAGCCGAGGAAAAACGCCAACATCTAAGCGTCCTGCTTCTCCACCTATCAGATATACAAGGTCTTCATTGAATGGATTACGAAGATGATGGGGTTGTTGAGGTAGCCCAAAGCCCATGAAGTCTCCTGGCCCGACTTCGCACTCCACATCTCCAATTTCCGCAATACCTCGGCCCGACAAAATGTAAACCCATTCTTCTTCATTAGACCTCCTGCATGAATGAGAAAATAGTGTGCCAGTTGGCGATCGTCGAATTGCAAAATTAAGGAGAGACAAGGAGCAACTTAAGGAGGGGGCGATGCCATACACACAGTTA